>JAPLFG010000002.1 GCA_026390795.1 Ignavibacteriales bacterium | reverse complement strand
TGTCAGACCGAGCGGAGTCGAGGTCAAGAAAGAATTGAGATAATTATGAGAATAAAAACCAAGAACAGAATATTATAAATGCATAAATAAAATGTGATCGTGAATCGTGAAAAGTGAAACGGAAGTTAACTGAGTTTTCCCCAATTGGTAAGGACGAGAGAAACATCAAATTTCTTTGTAGAAGTGGCGTGTGCAAAGCATCCATGTCTAGAGAGTTGACCAACAATATGGAGACGGGCAATCCTAATTGGAACATTTTTAAGAGATCGCTTACAAAAAATGAAATACAGATTAAATTAAGACTGAAATAAATTTAATAATTATCGAAGTGAGACGAACAGCTAACAAAAAGTAAACTAAATAAATTTCTATTTGCTAAATAGGAATATCTCCGGATCAATAGAATAATTATCATTTGTTGAATAAAATCATCATTATAGCGCATCAACTTTCCAAACCAAGGAAGTAGTCCATTTTTCATCCCTTTGCTCTATTTTTTCACACTCAATATCTACTTAACTTCTTGACAAATAAATATCGAAGACTAATTTGTTATTAACAAAGTGAATAACAATTTGTTCGATCACACACCATCTCAATAATAGGCGAAGATTCTTATGAAAACCAATACAAAAAATCCGACAACTTTCTTAAACAGGATGATATACTTACTTGAGGCAATGCTAATATTAGTATTTATAATGCCTGCAGTTGTTACGGCTCAATCGTCCCCGGCACCGGTGAATCTTGGAACAGCTAACGATTTTGTGATTTTAGCAAAAACAGGAATCTCAACCACGGGAACAACTCATATTACAGGAGATATTGGACTGAGTCCAGCCGCAGCTACATACGTAACCGGATGCGGATTAACTATGCATTCTTCAGGCACATATTCGACTTCATCATTAATTACCGGAAAAGTATACGCCGCCGACTATACTTCCCCTACCCCAACCAAATTGACTACGGCTATAGGTGATATGCAAACCGCATACACCGACGCAGCCGGTAGATCATTGCCCGACTATAACGAACTTTACACCGGGAATCTTACCGGGCACACACTCACTCACGGTCTCTATAAATGGGGAACCGGAGTTACTATCTCTGCAGGCGGTGTCACTATCTCGGGCAGTGCAAATGATGTTTGGATCTTCCAGATAGCGCAAAATCTAACCATAGCAAACGGTGTCATCGTAACTTTAAGCGGCGGCGCATTGGCTTCCAACATTTTCTGGCAGGTCGCAGGACAAGTGACAATAGGAACGACTGCCGCCATGAAGGGAATCATATTGTGTCAAACGTTGATTGATATGCAGACCGGTGCAACTTTGAGCGGCCGCGCACTTGCACAAACCGCGGTTACATTAAACGCTAATGCCGTCACTAAGCCGGAAACGGTGACTGCCGTAAAGAATAGTTTATCAGTGCCTCAAGATTTCGCGCTCTTTCAGAATTACCCTAATCCATTCAACCCAACAACGACAATAAATTACTCACTTCCCCGCTCCGGATTTGTAACAATAAAAATTTATGATCTCCTGGGTGCAGAGATAATGACCTTACTGAATGAGGAAATGTCCACCGGGAATTATTCGATTAAATTTGACGGAAGCAATATTTCAAGCGGAATTTATTTTTATCAATTGCGAGGCGGGTCATTTGTGGAAACGAAGAAATTTGTGTTGATGAAATGAGGCGGGTAACTCCTTAAGCTAAGAGTAATTAAAGGAAAGGGCGAGTTAGTGTATCGCCCTTTTGTGTTCCAGCAAATTTTAACAACTAAAGATCAGAGAAATTCGAATTTAGAATGGATAATTAAGAGTTACGAAAGAATAACCGAGGGCTTATAATTTAGAATTGCGAATTTAGAATTTATAATTACCTGATGATTACAAGATCTTGACAATGATCACGTATGGCGTTATTATGGAGCATACGCGTAAACAACCAATGGAGAATAATTTTTGAATGGGTCGAAAATGATGCTTATCAAGTTCAAATAATTGATTATCATAAAGGGTAATAAAAATGAGAAACAAAACAAAAATAGAACCGATTCATCCCGGCGAGATATTGCTTGAGGAATTTATCCGCCCTTTCAAAATTTCACAGTATAAACTGGCGAAGGATACAGGGCTTCCTCTATCGAGGATTAATCAAATCATTCTAGGCAAACGGATAATAACTGCAGAAACAGCCCTTCTTCTTTCGAAGTATTTCAATTTATCTGAAGATTATTGGTTAAACCTACAAAAACGGTACGATCTTGAGATCGCAAAAGAGAAAATGATAAAGAGAATAAATTCAGTAAAGACTATTATAGCCGCAGTCTGAAAAATAATTGAGAATTGAGAATTGCCAATTTATAATTGCGAATTTAGAATGTATAAATTGTTGAAGTTATGCCATGATCTTTGAGTTTCCGCCAAAAGGTAGATAAAGAAAAGAAGAAAAAAAGAAATGATGGAAAGATGAAAAGAAGAAAAGAAGTCAGACCGAGCGGAGTCGAGGTCAGATAGGTTGCGAATTTACAATCGCGAATGGGGAATTGAGAATGGAGAATTTATAATTTAGAATTAAGTGAGCTTTGAGCTTCCCCAAATGGCAGAAACAGAAAAGAAATGATTGAGAAAAGAAATGATGAAAAGTAGAAAAGAAGTCAGACCGGGCGGTGCCGAGGTCAAGTAAGGTTGGTCAACCACCGGAGAAAAAGATATGAGATAACATAAATGAATAATAACATGTGACGTGAATCGTGAAAAGTGAAACGAAAGTTCATGTTTCTCGTTTTGCCCTCTAATACCCCGTCAATTCTACGTAGCCTCTCCCATCAACTTCTTTATACTTAATAGTTCCTTTCACCGAAACCGATCCTTCCCAATAACTGATGAGCAATTCAAGTTCCTGGTCCTTTACTTCGGGAGTCAATACCAGATTTATATTCCGTTTCGGTATTGAAAATTTCCAGCCGGATGGATAGACATTTCGTATCTTGCTTTCCCAATAACCTGCGACATCAATTTTTACATCTTCCGCTTTCAGCTTTTCACTTTTACCGTTATCCAAAATCAGTACACCTTGATTATATTTATCAGAAATTTTTTCTTTTCCGTGAAATTGATAGAACATGATTTCACTGTTATTATTTAATTGAATCGAAAACCAATCCCAGCCATCTTCATTTCTTCCGAGTGAGGCATTACTCCATTCACGATCCATCCATGAAAAACCGGATACTTCAAATTCTTCACCGCTGATCTTCACCTTGCCGGCTGTGCTTATCCTAGTCAATGAATAGTAATGAGAAAAATTATCGGTCCCGGGCCCTTTTCTGCTGATGCCGTTATCACCCTGAAGAAAAACCGGTTTGAGACTGGAGAGATCCAGATCGATCGAATAGGTTTCCGCTGCCGCTTTAATATGAAAATCGGGCTTTGCATAATTTTTATTTATGTAATTGCCTTGAACTACCCAATCACCCAGCCAGAATTTTAAAGGGCTGGAAGAAGCTCCGGCAAGACCTTCTGTACCGAGAGAAAATTTATCTTTATAATAAAATTTATTCTTTGCGATATCGGTAAGGGCGAAATGTGCCATATACCTTTGATCATTTTCAAATTTTTGATTTGTTGAATTCCATGCTAACGCATTTCTAAAAATTGTAAATTCGTATCCGAATTTTCTCCCGTTTTTATCGGAAAGATTCCCCGAGAAATACCACCATTCCGTACGGAAATTATTATGTGAGCCGTAGTCACGTGGGAAAAAAATATCACTGTTCCCGTACTTCTCGTCAGCAGGGATCTGATTGTTTACCGTATTATTCTTTTCCGGTGAGATATAAGAATAATCTGAAGAAGGAGATGATAAATTCAAGGAAATATAAATCAATGCTGCTACAACAGCGGCAGTTATTAAAATTTTCTTCTTCAATTAATTATCAGAGGGATATGAATAATTTTGAAATGTCATTCATGCTTATAGTAGTTAAGTCGGTGAAATTGCGTCAAACTGAGCGTAGACGAGGTCTTTCTCTACAATATAAAATTAAAACTCATGCCGCCGGAGAAATGTTTGAGTCTTAGCAACCCGCCAAGCAAAGAAATATGATTAAACAATTTTACCCTTATCCCCCCGTTTGTATGTGCTCCGTCATATTCTCCCATTATTTCAAATGTTCTATACAACATAAAATTGATGCCCCCGAATAATCCGACAAAATTATGATGCTGCGCCCGGATTCGATCGGATCCAAAACCAAGATGAAAACCAGCTAAAAAATTACTTAGACTATTTATCATAACATGTTTAGAAACAACAATATACAATGCATTATTTCTTACAGCTTTGGGACCACCATATACACCCTCCAGATCATGTAACCCTACTAAAACAGCTGGCAAATAACCAGCTTCATTATTCAATCTAATTCTTAAACTAATAGTTCTATCACCAATACCTTGAGTACCGATATCTGGATTTATCATTCGTGTTATCTTACCACTTATTTCAATATATGGTAAGAAATTAAAACTAAAGAATGGCGTTATAGCATCTTTTTTATAATCACTAAAAGAAAGAAGCGATTTATCAATAAAACTTGCTCCGACTGTAATCTGTTTATCCTGTTGCATCTCCGCCGTTGGGATAAAAAATAGGCCAGTACTGCCTTCGAGAGTCTGCCCATGAAAGAAGGAAAAAGGAAGAAGAAAAAGGGAAAAAAGAAGCTTATAGCTATTAGCCTTTAGCATTTAGTTTTCTTTCATAATGTAAAGTATTTATTTACTCAAATATTGTAAAAAATAGTAATTGTTTTTTAACTGACAGCTAATCGCTGAATGCTGAAAGCTAATTCAGTACGCATGCGGATCGCCTTTGATCATACGCCAAATAGTTAAAAAGATGATCTGCAAGTCAAGCCAGATGGACCAGTTCTCGATATACCAGATATCATATTCCACACGCCGCTGCATCAAAGATTTTTCTTTTGTCTCTCCGCGGAGTCCGTGAACCTGCGCCCAGCCGGTTATTCCGGGTTTAACCAGATGCCGTCTCATATATTTATCAACCGAATCTTTCGATTCAAGGTTTAAAGGGGTTGGATGAGGGCGTGGTCCAACAATACTGATTTCCCCTTTTAAAACATTCCAAAATTGTGGGAGTTCATCAAAATTAGTTTTACGCAAAAACTTTCCGAATCTGGTTATTCTTATATCATTTTTAGAAGCCTGCCTATATTTCCCGTTTTCATCAATTTCAGAACAATTACAATTCATAGAACGGAACTTATAGATATAAAACCTTCTATTATTCCGCCCCCATCTTTCTTGTTTGTAGAAGACAGGTCCTTCGCTATCTAATCTGATGAATATAGCTATCAGTGGGAAGAGCCATGAGAAGATGAGAACAAATGCCAGAAGAGCAAATCCAGTATCCAGCCCCCTCTTTATCATCCGCCAGCCGAGATCGTTTATTTTATCTTCTCTTATCGAAATTACCGGCAGGTTCCCGAACATTGAAATTGAGTACCGGCTCGATATTGATTGAAAATAATCGGGGATTAATCTTACACGAGTCGGATATCTTTCACAGATCTTTACTATCTCCGTGATTTTGGAGAAAGCATGATTAGGAAGAGCGATCATCACATTATCGATCTCATTTGATTCAAGGATCGAATCGAGTTCAGAGATCGGACCTAAATAAGTGCCGTTAAGTTCACTTTTTTTTGAATCGTCAAGAAAACCGATGAACTTATAACCAAAGTGTGGATTTGTCATTATCTCATGATGGAATCTCTTGCCTACTGTACCCGCTCCTATTATCAATATTGATCTTAGGTTTCTTCCTCTTAATCTTATTATATCAATAAATTTTCTTACCAGATACTTTTCGATGGTTAATAAAAAGAAGGCAAGAGCAGGATAAACAAAGATAAACCGGCGCGGGAACTCTCTCTCTTTTAACAATACAATCGCGGCGATAATCCCTATAATGAGCACAAAACAATTTTTTATTACTCCAATAAATTCATAACTGAAATTTCTCGATCTGAACTCATCATATATACCGTTTTTGCTAGACGATAAGAACCAGCTGATCATTATTATAATGAAGGAAACCGAAGAGTTAAATCCGGTTTTATAAACTACTGAATTTGGTATGAGATAAAAAGTTAGCTCATAACAGAGCAGTAGAATAACGAGATCTGCTATTACTCTTATATAAAAATATGCCTGCCTGTAGATGTTCATAACGCCTTATATTGAAATATATAATGAAAACTAAAAAGCATGAAACCAAGTAAAAAGTAAAAAGTATAAAGTGTAAATTACAAATTATAAAGGATAAAGGATAAAGGATAAATTAAAAAGAAAAAAGAGAAAAAAGAAAATGAAGACTACAAATTATAAAGTAGAAAAGAATAAAAACAAAAAGAATAAAAATTAACAATGCACTAAAACGACGGGAGCAATTGAGTAAATAGTAAACTATGAATTGCTAATATCACAGGTCAGAATTGTTCTAAATCGAGCCGAACTTTAAATTCAGTCAAACTTTCTCAGACCTGTAAACTCTAAAAAAACATACCAGAGGAAGAGTGAATTTGTTATCAAATACATCTTCCACAGCCTTCGCGGTGCCTATACTAAACGATAAAACACTCTAGCGAAGAATTCTTCATCCACTCCATAGTATATTTAATATTACCGGCAAGGTAATCGAATTCTACTCCGATCCCAATCAAAACACTGCAGTCTAGTTTTTTTATTCATTCAAGTTTATCATAAAATATTCTGTCAAGCCTTAGTGACAACTTATAAGATTTTTGCAAATCTTAGATATTACTAAATAAGATGAACATCTATAGAATATTTTTGTATTAGATGTGTTGAATTAAAATAGTGAATTTTAAGTTCTAGCTTAAACCTGATAATTAGTATAGAAATTTGGATGAAAATAATTTTATAATTTTTAAATAATCTTATTTATAATTTTTTCAAAATCTTTTATTTCTTCTTCATTGATAGCCATATTTGGTCTTAATCTGACGCTAGTCTCACCAGCACTATTACATAAAAGTTTATTTTTATAACATAACTTAAGGAAATCGTTTCGTTCAACTTTTGTATTAAAATCAAACGCAATTAGATGCCCTGAAGATCTATAATTCAAGACCTTTCCTTCAAGTATTTTCCTAAATTTGTTACTATTTTCAACCGCTTTGCTTATAAGGTCGTATTTTTCATAGGCATATAGTATATACTTTGCCCTTATCGCATCTATCAAATCACCGTCAAAAGTAACATCTAATTTTTGTAGTTTTGATAGTATTAATTCGCTATATTTTTGGTTCACCATTATTCCACTAATCTGTGCTTTTTTCCCAAACACTAAGATATCAGGCCTTAAACCGATTTTTTCGGAATACCACATACTTCCACTAGTTCCAAATCCAGTTTGAATTTCATCAACTATAAAGCAAATATCTTTATCGTTGCATAACTTCTGTAATTTTTTCAAAAGAAAAGGATCTATGTAAATATCTCCGGAAGTGCATTGAACAGGTTCAACAATAACTGCGACTAAATTTGATAAATCATTTGATTCTATGTATTCGAAAATTTTTTCTATTGATAAATTCTGCCAATTATTTTTGGGAAAATATTTCATTCTCTCGCCGGTTGCACCGTAACGATCAGTTACAAAACCCCAACTATTTACACCATGAAAACTCTTTTCAAGCCCTAATACCATTGGATTTATTGCTTTTCTATATTCCATTGAGCATTTGATTGCCGATTCAATCGCAAGTGCCCCGGTTGAACAAAAATGCACGTAATCCGAAATGGCATTATTTATAAATTTAGCAATGAAAGATTGTAATTCATCCGTTTGGAATACGTTATTAGTCATTTTTAGATGAGCTACTGATGTTACTTCTGATAAAAAATCTTTATCAAAGATTTCATGAGAATACCCTAATGGTAACGATGAATATAAACTAAAAAAGTCTAAATACTCTTCTTGAGTATTCTTATCGAAAACATATGAATTATGACTTTTTATAAAGTCAACTTTAATATCAAATATTGTCACAATATTCATAATTTTCCTTAAAAATATTATAAATTATTTATTTAGATATTTTTAGTAATCCTCAACATCGTATACATGGTCAACATCTTCTCTACTAACAGCTAGTCTTATTCCAATTTCATTTCCGATGGCAGTAATTTTATGCCGTTTATTTCTCTCTATAAATATTATATCTCCTTTTTTCACAATAATTGATTTTCCTTCAACAAACCACTCCCATTTACCTTTAAGAATGTACCACCATTCATCCCAATCATTATGAAAATGTAATCTATTCCCCTCTCCAGGTAATTGGGCAATAAGTGTGGCACTATTTGATTTTGAATTAATTAAAGTATATGACCATGATGACTCATATCCATTTTCATTAATTATCTTATCGATTGCAACAACTTCCTTATTAAATTCATTCATGATATTACGAATTACTCCATCGCTTTGAAGGATTCTCTCTCTGTCAGCATCTCTGATGATTTTATGAGTTTTCTCCGAATAATATTCAGGGAAATTATGACGTGTTCTGATTGCATGGGTAATTGCTTCAGCAAGAATAAAATCTTCCTCATTATCTATATCAATTGTTGAATACCCATGCAAAGTATAAAATCCAATCGAACCGTCCCCACCATGATATCCAGCTCCATGTTTTTCCATGTTTGTTACAAAACGATTACGTTCCCATCCCATAATTCCACACGCATATGCTTTAATGGGTTCCAATAGTTGTGAAGGTGGTGTTTTCTTCATTTGATTAAAATTCACTGATTTATTTTTATAAATACATTCAATCTGAACATCTTTTACGGAGATATATGTCTCATATTCACCTTCGATCATTTTATTTACAAAATCCTTTATTTCCTCTGGAGTAATAAAAGGAGAAGTTGGGAGTAATTGAATAACCAAATCACTCTCAACATTTTTAAAAAAGTCCATTGTAAAATCATCATTTGTTGCTTCGTTAGAAGATAAAAATTCCGGTCTTTTATAATATTTTATATTATAACTTCGCGCTAACTGATCAAATACTTCTGCCTCAGAATTAATATATATTTCATCAAATATATTTGATTCTATACTTGCTTCAATAATGTAAGATATCAATGGTTTCCCATTAATCAGTCTAATATTTTTCTTTTTAATTCTTTGACTTCCAAGCCGCGCTGGAATCATAGCTACTATTTTCATTATTACCTCGTTTTTAAAAATAATTATTAGCGAGTAACATTTCTTTTAAAATCATTTTATTATGCTAGAAGATAAACGATAACTGCTTAAACAATGAAAAACATACTTCTACTTGAATAATTTTCCGAATTCAATTTTCTCAAAAATGTTTAAATTACCATCAACTGTAGCATCAAGTATTTTTTTTCCATTTTTTCCAAAATGCTCTTTTGCCTTTTTGTATGCTAATTCTTCACCTTTATAGTCTGGAATTTCCCATTTCATTCCTTTTTTATAATATCCCGTTATAAAATGGTTGTTTTCTTTGCCCGTACTTATTAGCGTTTTACCAGGTATTCCTTTTTCTACATAATTGTGGTCTTTACCAATAAGTATAACTTCATCACAGCCAAGGTAATATGCAAGTTGAAGACATGCATAAGTTACACTATGTCCACCATAAATTGTTCGCGAAAAGTTCTCAGAAAAATGAACCTTAAAAGTCTGCTTGAAATAGATTATATCACTGGAGTTCTTAAAATACTTCCTACCGTTCCAAAGATATAATTTAATAGATTTAACATTCGCGAGTTCATCTGGGAATTGCTTTAATGTGAGTGCAACATCATTAACAACAAGATAAGTCGGAAGAAAACCGAGTTGTTCCTTAAGTAGATAAATTCTATTCATTCCAATTGTAACTTCATTTTTTAGGGCTCTCAAATCCATGCTTTTAATGCTAGGTCCATTTGCAATAATAAAGCATCTTTTCCCTTTTTGGGAATCTTTGAGAGCCATTAAATTACTAATGTTCTTGCGTTGAAACCTTAGAGGTAATGACCAGCTTATTTTGTGAGGTAAATCCAATATTCTTCGTTTAATCGCTTTGAATATTCTCGTAAAATTAATTTCATCGGAATTAATCGTTCTCAGATATTCTATCCTACTCATTATATTTCCTTAACTATTTCGCAAAAAACGGTTACCGGTGAACCGTTTGCACCATGAACCAATAATGGTGAAACAATAACTTTCTGAATTTTATTAAATCTATTGATTTGCTTCAATGACATATCTTCTATAATAATAAATTTGTTGAAATTATTGGTTTTTCTAAGAAATTGAATATGTGCCTTTTTTCCTTCATCCCGGAATTTCCAGGAGGTAAGTGAAATGAAATCAAACCCAATTGCCTTTAGATTTGTAAACTCTTCACGAAGTATCATTCCTAAATCTGCTGATAGTCCGGGATTATCATTCCAATATTTTTCAGAAAGACGATATATTTCATACCCTGTTCTAATTAAAAGCAAATCTGTGTTCTCACATATTTCTGTTTTTAAATCTGAATATTCAATAAGTTTGGCTTCAGAGCATTTTACATCAATGAGTTGTGGGTGTTGAAAAATAAAATCACTTATAGCAAAATCCGAAAGAGTAGCCCCGTCTAAAAAGAAATGCGAAGGTAAATCAATATGTGTACCCAAGTGATTATTTGTAAATTGCCAGTTTGAAGAATTTGCACTGTCGCCTTTTTCGATCTGAGTTTTTTCACTGATAATAAACTGATCGCGATTTCCATACGACGGTGTATCAGAGCATAATACATGAGATAAAAGTTGAATAACATGACCCATAGTTACAAAAAGTTGTTAACAAATAAAAAACTATAAAATTCAATGATTGTGATCGGTTAAATATTCGCATCTTGCGAAAAATAGTTGTAAAGAAGCTAATTAATTTCCGTGTTTAAAAGCATATCCAGATAACCATTATCTGCTACTACGTCTCTAAAACAAATGAAGTTTCCAAATGCATTTTCATCATGCAACATTGTTGGATAAGCTTTTATTGTTCTCCATTTATGCGTAGTTCCGTACTCAATAACTGGAAACCATTCTGAAACAAAAACACGATAACCTTTTTCGACAAAAAAATCACCTAATTTATGGAAATCATATCCCAATTCAATTGTCTTCCTATTCTCAAATTCACAAAAAATAACTTTTGGTTTTAATTTATCCCATGGAAACCCTTGCAATACAAAAAGATCATGGCCCTCAGTATCGATTTTTAATATATCAACACTAGTAATGCCTTGTTCTTCGATAAAATCATTCAATGTTATAGTTTCAACAAGACCTGCTTTGTGATGTGAACTATGGAATGCATGTAAAGATGAAATCCCTGTTGAAATCTCGCTTGTAAAAAATTGTAATTTTTCACCACTTTTATTAGAACATGCCTTGTTAATAAATTTGACATTCTCTCTTTTACTAAAATGTTCCAATGCTTCTTGTTTCATCTTATCAGGGTCTGGATCAAAAGCATAAATTTTCCAATTTGTTTCATCTCCTAAAAACCTTTCTAAATAGCTCCCAGTTGATGCACCAATGTCAAACAAAACACCAGTATTTTGCTTAATTGATTCAAAATATTTTAAGACAAGTTCTGATTCATTTATTTTATGAATTAACCGCATTCTGCGTATTTGCCTCCGAAAGAATAATAGTAGGACCAAATATAAACGCCCCAAAAAACGGTTATAAGAATACAGCCAATAAAAGGTTTTAATAGCTGATTTTTTAAAATAATTTAGCAAAACAAACTCCTAAATATTTTTTTGTTTAAGAAATTCAGCGAATAGGAAATCATATTTCTCATCTATATCTACTGCTTCTAATCTATCAATAGGAAAAAGTAAAGGTGATTTACCAATGCGATTTTTATTTTTTAAGAATCCTTCTCTAGAAAAAATATAAATACATGAATTCTCTTCATATATAACAGCCAATTCTTGAGTCTTGATAAGTTTTTCCGGATCATGATTAATGGGTTTACCATCGTGAAAGAATAAGCGTGTTTGCAAAGGTGTTACTGAAAGTAAGGAATCATTATGACTATTTTTGAAGAATTCTTCAATAGATCTGTCAATTGTGCGGGTCTTCAATAAAGGGTTCGTGCTATGCGTTTGTAAAAAATAATTCCCCTTCGTAATCGATAGATCATAGTCTAAAATCTGATTTGCTTCATTACTATTAATAGTAAGCAGATAATCAGGGCGCTTATGTATCGTCACACTAAAATGTTTAGACGCTTCATTTGCTATTATTTCAGAATCAGTATTGATAATGATTTCGGAAATGTATATGCTACCTGAGAGAGATTCTAATATCCAGTGTAACAAGGGCTTCCCATAAAATATTTTCATATTTTTTCCAGGAATCCGTTCAGAATGCTGCTTCATAAACAGCAATGCTTTGATTTCTGGTACATTCATCAATAGTTAATATGCTTTTACTTTTAAAGTAACTTTTTTAATTAATTCAGGTTTATCAATATAATATTGCGGACCATGGGCATCTTCAGGAAAGAATATTGCAAAGAAACCGTTTCCAATATCTACATGAGTATCACCAGATGGATTTTTATAAAATGCTCTATCTTTATCAGGATCATAGTCAATATGCATCTCCATTCCAGCTAAATTTGACCATTTGATTCTTTCCCTCCCAACAATCGGAAACTGAACGTCAATTACCTTTTTGTGAGCCTCATATCCTCTTGTAAATGTTTCCTTCGTTTCATACTCGCTTACTATCGATTTTACATTTTCATTTATTTGATATTCTCCCAATTCAACTTCCGGTTTTAAACTTTCCAAATACTTCAACCCTGCTTTAATATTATCATTAATTCCATAATACAGACGGGCATTTTTTAAATTGTCTAGAATCATTTTTATTCCTCCGTATTAGTTTTAAATTGGTCCATTCAAGCAACATTATTGGGTGAGTCTCTAATTACATTTATAGTTTTAATATGGAGCATGCTGTTTTAGAACTATCCTAGGACTCCGTAAACTCATCCCGAAAATAAGTAGTTAACCATGATGAAAATATTTCATCCAAAGGTTTATATTCCTTAAATGTTTTGCCGGGACCATTTGAAAGAATCAAACCCAACAAATTTCCTTTATTTTTTTTGTCTTTTCTTAACGCGTTTTCAAAATCAACTTGATTCATATTATTAATTGTATAGCCTTTCCAAATCTGTTGAAGCAATTCTTTGGCTTCTAAACGGGTTTCATTAGACTGATAACCATACTGAACTGAAATATAGTTTGACATATCCATTCCAATACTAACTGCAACACCATGCGGGATTTCATAGTTGGTCAAGGATTCTATTGCATGTCCAAAAGAATGTCCATAGTTAAAGACCTGTCTTTCCTTCTTATCAAATTCATCAATTTCGATATAACTCTTTTTTATTTCAAGACTTCGTTTCAGTAGTTCTTTAAGAACTTCTTTATTTTCTCTTGCTCTCCGATATTCTTTTTTAAACCTTAAAAAATCATCTACTCCGGAAACTAAAAAGTAGTGCAGCATTTCTCCAAGTCCGGAAGTCAAATCTCTTTCTTCTAGCGTATCCAAGAAAGTAAGATCAATAAAAATTTTTTGTGGAGAATAGAAATTGCCAAGCTGGTTTTTATATCTGCCAAAATTGATTGATGTTTTTGAACCAATACAACTATCGCCCTGTGCTAATAATGTTGTTGGGAAAAAGAGCCATTCTACTCCCCTATACATAATTGAGGCGATGAAAGCAGTAACATCCTGCGTAATTCCTCCGCCAATGGCAAAAAGTCTATTATTTTTTCTGAATCCTTTTTCAATTAATTGTTGAATAACCGGTTCAAGACCCAAATAACTTTTTTGATTTTCAGTAGCATCAATTTCAATTATATTATTATCCCATTTTCGTCCCAATATATTTTTACCATATAGCTCAATAATTCTTTTGTCAATGATTAGATAATCTCCATTTTGGTATTCATTACTCAATGTATTAGAAAACTCTTCAATTATAAATA
Source organism: Ignavibacteriales bacterium (assembly GCA_026390795.1). Lineage (NCBI taxonomy): Bacteria > Pseudomonadati > Ignavibacteriota > Ignavibacteria > Ignavibacteriales > Ignavibacteriales bacterium. The sequence continues at coordinate 291,036 of JAPLFG010000002.1, read as the reverse complement.
ATGAATAGTCCTTTATAGAAGACTTAATATCCATCCTAAACATTTGTATAACCTCCATCAACAATAATATTTTGTCCAACGATATAAGTATTCATTTTACTTGATAAGAATATCACGACTCTTGCTATTTCTGCCGGATCAGCCATTCTTTTAATAGGTATCATCTTGGAGATTTGTTCGATTTCTTCAGTTGTGTTCGTTAATTGTGTAAGTTCTGTGAGTGTAAATCCAGGGGAAACAGAATTGACTATTACATTAAATTGTGCAAGTTCAATAGCTATTGTTTTAGTCAATCCATAAAGAGCATTTTTTGTTGTTGTATAAAGAGATCTCTTAGGTCTAGTTATCTCGCTCCAGATTGAGGCAATATTAATAATCCGGCCATAATTTTTCTCTTTCATTCTTTTGGAAACATATCTGCATAAAAGATAAGGACCTTTTAGATTAGTATTTATCAATTGATCAAAATCTGCTTCTTTTGTATCAACAAAATCATCAATAATATTAATCCCTGCATTATTGATGCAGACATCCAGTCTTGGATATTTTTCAAGTTCAGAAAAAAACCGATCAACTGAATTTCTCTCATTAAAATTGACTGAATAATATTTTATATTTTCATTTATTCGATTTTGATTGAGCTCGTCTACAACATCTTGTTTCGTTCCCGTTAAAATCAATCTTGCACCATATTCTGAAAAAAGATCAGCAATGGCTTTCCCTATTCCGCGCGTTGCACCGGTTATTATAACGGTTTGATCTTTAAAGTCCATTTCTAACATATATATCTAATATTTTAATGATAAAAATTCTTCATCTAAAGCTAAATATGAAAGAATCATATGATCAAGTATCATATGCAAATCTTCAATTGGTCCATATTGCTTTATGGGATTTGGTGTGTGGAGGCATATCTTTGCAACTTCTTTCAATTTTCCCCCGTCAAATCCTACCAATCCGATTGATGTACCTCCGATTAGATTAGCATATTCCACAGCTTTAATCACATTATTCGAATTTCCACTTGCTGAAATAGCTATTAAGACGTCACCTTCTTCAAAATTATCTTTCATTTGATCAGAAAATATTTCGTCATAAGAAATATCATTCCCAATTGCGGTAATCATAGGAACCTGGTCAGTTAAACTTCTTATTTTAATTCTTCTCTGTGTGAAATATCGAACAGAGAATCCAAAATCAACTTGAAAATGTGAAGAGGTTGCTGCGCTACCACCATTGCCGCAAACATAAATTGTTTTTTTCGCTTTATGGGCATCTATAATTGTAGTAACTATTTTTTCAAGCACATCAAAATCTAATTGGTCCATCAAAACATTTAAGTCCTTTCTATATTGTTTTACATGAGCCATTAGTTTAATTTTTCTGATGTCTCCGGTGTGCATAATTGCGCTTAAAACATTATCCATTATTATCTCCTTTTTTTCTGTGCAATTATTCTTAGGTGTGAACTTAACAATGACCTTTGCAAAAATTGTTGGAATTCCTCTTTAATTTGATTATTCCTGTTTTTAATGATGTCTCGGATAAAATTTGGAACCTCAATTAAATCAATAACCTTTTCAACGAGTTGTAAGTCTAAAGAACCTGGCGTACTAATTTCAATAATCTTAAAATTGTGCTCTTCAAGCAACATTATAATACCTTCTATTGAAAAAATATTTAGTTCAAAAGGTGGGATCAAACTTCGCGATCTTTCCTTAAGAAATTGGATATCAAAACCGCTCGCTGACGTTGTAGTTAAAAATAATAATCCATTATCTTCAAGACTGTCGTGAATAATTTTCAAGATTGATCTTGGATTGTACACTTTTATCAAAACCTCAAAGGCTGTTATTATGCTGCAACTTTCGGGAGCTAATTCTTCTACAAGTTCAAAACCATTTTTCTCAATTTCATTTCTTATATCATGTGAGGCTTTATATGCTAATTTATGGGTGTAATTAGAGGAATTACCGATGCCCTTAATAAATGGAGTATAACTCGAGTAAAAGTCACAAAAGACCCTTTTTGAATTTTCATCAAAATCAATTGATTCTTCAACCCACCTTATTCTTGGATTGAAAACATGTGTTTTTCTATCCTCTGTTTCTTGAATTACCTGTGAATTCCAATATTTGATTGCTTTAGATTCAGCGAAAAAAACATGAAGCATCTCTTTGGTAGGTCGCGGACTCAAATAAATAGTTTTGCATTGTAGACACTCTCTGTAAATAAATCCTTCTTTCTCAAACGAGATTTTAGATAGAGTATTTTTACATGCAGGGCAATAGTAGAAATTGTTACCGGCATTCGAATTAAATATGTTTTTAATATCCTCCCGGATCAAATTCAAATAATGGTCGAATTCTTCTTCCGGTCTTATTTCTATTTCCCTGAATTCATTCTTTAATACTATATTTTTCATGATAAAATCTTATAGTGTGATAAATTATTTTCATTTTTCCAGGTATTATCTGATTTGTAAATTCTATCAATTAATTCCATTACTTTAACTGCATTTTCAATAGATCCGTGAATAACTGGTTTATTTTCTTTGATGCACTCTTCAAAATCTTTTAATTCCAATTCCCATGATTTATCTTCATCGAAGTAGATAACTTCTTCGCTTGGATTTCCCACTAATTCCAACTCGTCTTCAAACTGCCGCCTTGCAACTATTAAAGTTTCTCTTCCATACGATCTTGAACCGGTTAAAAGACCGGATAAGATCATATATCCGTCAGAAAAAAATAGCTCCAATTTAAAAGTATGCTTCCATTGTGTTGAAGAAGAATGGAATGACGCAAACTGATTCTTATCATTTTTTAATAAGATAAATGCGTTATCCTCCACAGGGATTTCCCAAAATGAATTTGTTATGAAACTCTTTACTTCACTAAATCCTTCAAAAAATAGGTTTAGTAAATCAAGCATATGAATACCTTGATCTAATAATATCCCTCCACCCGATATATCAACCTTACTTCTCCATTCGTCTTTGAAATTTAATCCTCCGGATTTACCATAAAGCCCACGTCCCCACATTAATTTTCCCATCCTGCCGCTTCTAATTATTCTTTTTGCTTCTATTACACTATTGTGAGCCCGATGATTAAAACCGAATTTTAATTTTAATCCGTTACAATTATTGAAACATTTTTGGATCATAAGAACATCATCTAGATTACGACCAGGAGGTTTTTCACAAAATATATGCTTTCCAGCAGATAAGCCTTCCATAACAGCTTTAGCCGTAATATTATTTGGTGTGGCTATGACTAAACAATCTAATTTCCTATTTAACAAATCATGATAATCCCTTGTCAGGAAATAATCACCTTTTAAATCTGAAAATTCTGCAAAAGGATCTGCTATAGCCTCTACAATTCCAATATTTAATTTTTCTATTAATTCTTTACGGAGTCGGCCTATTTTTCCAAAACCGATTATTCCAAATTTTAATTTTTCATTAATCAATATATTTTATCCTTAAGGTTCAGAATGAAATAAATACCTATCATCTATAATACATTACCTCAAGTAGGGAAAAACTTCTAAATTGTATTTTAGCTTTGATTTTCGTTCCCCAATTATTTTTGCTGGAACACCACCAACAATTGCCATTGGTGGGACGTCTTTTGTCACAACAGCATTGGAAGCAACTATAGCACCCCGTCCAATTTTGACACCTGGTAAAATTGTTGCTCTCGATGAAATCCAAACATAATCTTCAATTATTACATCTCCAGAAATTGTCTGATAGTAATCAGAATTAGGATCGTGTTCTAATGTAAATATCGCTGCTTCCCGTGCAATATCTACATTATTACCAATAATAATGCGACCAGTTCTTCCATCTAAAATGCAATATGAATTTATTATTGAATTATTACCAATTACTATTTGTGTCTTTTTGAATGATTGATTTAATATTTCTACATGTGTTAGTATATTAGTATTTTTTCCAAAAACTAAATAATATTTTAAAAAAAATAATCTAATTGAAGAAAATGGAAATTTTAAAACAATTCTGTTAAAAAAAAACCAACGTAATGCTTTAATGAATAATTTAATTTTTTTCATCTATAATGAAACATTTTGAAATTAGACTTAAGTATTCTAACAAAAAATTTGGAATACTTCATTGCTAAGTGAAAATAGCCAAAGGGCATGTTTATGTGCCTTTTATAAAATTTGTAATCTATTAATAGATTGTATCTAGATTTAATCATACTTAATTCGTGAAATGCATCTCTAAAACTTTCTATTGTATTTTTTGCAGTATATTCCCGATCATTCCATACTTTTAAATTTGGATAAACAACTATTGAGAATCCTTTTTCTTTTGCTCTAAGATAAAAATCGCAATCCCCATAGTAGTGGGGAAAATCATTTTCATCAAAATATCCAATTTGATTGAATACTTCTTTATGAATTAAAACTCCCATTCCGCCTGTCCAATCGACTTCAATTTCTTTCTCATACTCGCTTGAATCTATTTTATCTTTGCCAATCAAAGTAGTTTTACCTGTTGCTTTGTTTATTGTAGCCCCCATGTTAAAAATAACATTAGGTTTATCCTGATAATAGACTTTTGAAGCAATGATAATTTTATTATTACCTAGTTTAGTAATATTTTGTAATAAATTTTGAAAATAATCCGTTGTTGTTGTGCAATCATTATTCCAGAGGAGGACATAATCGACTTTCAATTCTGATAACGCAAATTTTACACCCAAATTTACACTTCCACTCCACCATAGATTACCATCACCGTGTTTAATAAATATTTCAGGGTAATTGGATGATATCCATTCAGAAGTTCCATCCAAAGAGCCATCATCAACTACTACGACTGTAATTTGCTTATTTAATTTATGATCAGAAATTTGTGTAGTAAGTTCAATTATTGCTTTTTTTGTAAAGAAAAGAGCATTGTGAACCGGCATAATAATAGAGATATTGGATTCAGTATTCAAATCACCGTTATCCTATTGTAGAGAGTCAATTAAATTATTAACGGCATCAATTTCCATTTGTAGTTTTGCTTCGGCTGCATATGATCCTAAATGAGGAGTAAGAACCACATTAGTTAACTCGGTTAGTTTTCCAGAATATGGCTCATTTTTAAAAACATCAATTGCGGCTCCAGCAATTTTGCCGTCTTTTAGATATTCATACAAAATTTCTTCGTCAACCACGCCGCCTCGCGATATATTTATTAAAAACGAATTGGGGTTCATTAAATCCAGCTCACCTTTGCCTATAACCGGCGATTTATCTGCATTGCCCGGAACGTGTAAGGTTACGATATCGGAAAATTTAAACAATGTATCCTTATCAACAATCGTGAGATTATTTTTTCCAGCCCATGCTTTGTCGGGGAATAAATCATATCCCATCAGTTCGGTACCAAATGCTCCGAACATTCCTGCCACCATTTTACCAATTCTGCCGAGTCCGATTATGCCGATTTTCTTTTTGAAAATTAAATTCCCAATCTCCTTTTTCCAGACATGATTCTTCAGATTTTTATCTGCGATGCTAATTTTTTTTAACAACGCAAAGGTCAATCCAATAGTTAACTCAGCAACAGGTCGTGTTGGACCATCCGGAGTGTTTCTGACAACTATTCCTTTTGATTTTGCGTATTCTATATCAACATTGTCCATACCAACCCCGACACGACTAATACACTTAAGTAAAGAGAGATTATCCAACACTTTTTTATTCAAAGGCTCAACTCCTGCTACAATACCGACACAATCCCGGGCAATTTCTATAACTTCTGTTTCTGTAAGCTTTCTTCCATGAGGATTTTGTATAATTTCATAATTATTTCTTTTAAGAATGTTTAATGGCTCATTGCCGCATTCTCCAAATGAGGAAGGAGAGACTAGTATTTTCATAAAAAGTTTCCTTCTATTTAAAGTTTAGTAAAAATTTATTTTCTTCTTTAATTTTTTCTGCAAGAAAAACCATATCATCTCCATAGGCTATAAATTTGTATCCATCATCAATTTTAGACTTCAGCAATTTATGATCAGAATGAACAATGTGAAAACCACCTGGTTTATTTGATTTTTTTACAAATTTAGTAACCTCTTCCATTAACTCTACTACATTAGGATTGTTAAAATCACCGGGGATCCCTATTGAACCTGATAAATCATAGGGACCAACAATAAATCCATCAACACCCTCAACTGATAAAATATCATTTAGATTTTCTACACCTTTAAAATGTTCGATCTGGACAATACATATGCTTTCTTCTTCCACCCACTTTTGATATCCCCCAAAATCCATACCATATGCTTGCGCACGGAATAAACCAACACCTCTTTTCCCAAATGGGGGGTATTTTATGTAACTAACAGCCCTCTCAGCATCTTCTTTGGTATTTACCATTGGTACAATAACTCCATGAGCTCCTGAATCCATAACACGTTTTATGAGTAACTCGTCATTTGCCCCAACACGAACCAACGGTATGCAATTACAAATATTTATTACTTGAATCATCTGAAGCGCATTATAATAATCAGTCGCAGTATGTTCCATGTCAATAACAAGCCATTCAAATCCTGATTTTGCCATCATTTCACAAATAGGAGTGTATCCAAAAGATAACCAGGAGCCTATTGTTAACTCTTTATTTAATAACTTTTGTTTTAACGATTTCATACTCTCTCTTTATTAAATGTTATTTTTTCTTTTAAAAAAATAATATTTTCCATTATAAGGCCCTCTCGGTATATGCGTGAAAATGACTTTATTCATAAGTTTTATACCGGCATCCTGATTTATAGAAATAATTTCAGCTTCTTCATTCCAAGCGCTAATGTTATCCATCTCTAAGACATTATTAAAAGCTTTTTGAAAATTATTAACATCTTTAGAAATACCACATGATTCCAAAAATAATCTACTTTTTTGCTCTTCCGAATAAGAAAATAAATCTAAAAAATTTTACTCTCGGAAAAGCCTCAAGTTTTCCACCCATACCGGCATTAAAAACTTCAACGCCTAAGTTATCGAAAAATATTTTTGCTTGCTCAAATCTTAAGAAAGTTTCTTCCATACGGGGTTGATGGTAAGCTCTTCCGGCTCCAAAATATCTTGGATCAAAGTGGTTTGGATCGTCATCTTGTGTTGAAGTTAAATTTCTTTTTGTTTCTTTCTTAACAGATGACTGCTGGCTGTATTCTAAATCAACACCGATAATATATATTGGTGAAAATCCTAAAAAAGATAAAATTTGCAAACCAACATTAGTTACACTTTTATTTATTCCGGCATATGGAAGGTTGTTCGAAAATTCCAGTTTATCAAGATAGAGCCAGAACATTTTTTCTGATTCGATAAATTTTTTCTTAAAATTCACATTATACGGATGCAAGTCGGGCAAAAAGATATACTGAAAATTCTGTATGTTTTCTTTAATCTCGTCTATTGAATCAAGAAGGACTCGGTCATCTATAGTTGTATAAAAAGACGGAAGCCAATCTAAACGTTCTTTTAAAAGAAATATCCGGTTAAAACCAATCGAATATTCATTTCTTAATAAATAGAGAGGTAATTTATTTAAACTTGGCCCGTTACCTATTAGAAAAGCCCTTTGTCCTTGATATTTATTCTTTAGCCCAAGCCATCGTGAATAATCTACACTTTTATCAGATAGTTTTCTTTTTCCTCTAACAATAACATTTCTAATCGCCCTATCTACGAAGGTTAATACTCCCTCTTCTTGAATGATATATTTAGATTTTTGCAAAATCTGCTGCATTGTAAAATTACTATTTCCTATGTTATATTAGCTTAACTTCTTTTCTTAAAAACATATTTATTTTCATAAGGTCCAAATGGAATATGTGTGAAAATTTTCTTTTTAATCATTCCTTGCGCAATAGTTTGATCAACTAAAAGATATTCACTTTCGTCATTCCAATCAGTTTCTTTAATAACTTCTGTTAAACTGGGCAATGCTTCTTGCAACGATTCGAAGTCTTCGTTGATTCCTAAGGACTCCAAAAATAAATTCAGCTTATCTTTATAATTATAGTTAAATAAAGAAGTAAATTCTTTGACCGGGAAACAAGTAAGAGCGCTATCATAACCCGCATTAATAATTTTCACACCATTTTGTTTTGAATAAATTGAAGCTATTTCAAATGCATTGAACATACTTGTTAAAGCTAATTTATCAGGTTGATGATAAGAGCGATTTGATCCAAAGTATCTTGGGTCAAAATGATTTGGATCATCATCATATTTTGCTTTTATAGCCGTCCCTTTTTTAGTTTCAACAGTTGAATGGATCTGGTAATTCATATCAACACCAATCAGAATAATCTCTTTGAAGCCCAGAAAAGTTAATATTTGTATAGCTGCGAATGAAACCGTCCCGCCAAGCACTATTTTAGGAAGTTCACTTAAAAAATTACCAAATCCAGGTTTTACCCAGAGGACATTTTCTCTTTTTTTAATAAATTTTTTGAAAATAGTCCCATCGGTATGAACGTCAGGGAAAAAAGAATAATCAACTAAAGCGGTAATTTCATTAATTTCATTTGCCATATCTTTTGCAACCACTGAATCTATCAAAACATAAAAATTTGGTTTCCAGCTAAGTCTTTCGAACATAATATTAAATCGGTTAAATGCGACTGTATATTCATTTTTGAGCAAATATAATGGAGTAATATTAAGACTTGGACCATTGCCTATTAAGAAGACTCTTTCACCTTTAAATTTATTTTTTAAGTTAATAATTTTTTTTTTATTTGAAATATCAAAGTATAATGCTCTTTTTATGATATTGATAATATTGCGATAGGCTTTATTAAAAAAATTCAAAAGACCATCTTCTTTAATGACAATAAGAATTTTATTTATAATGTTTTTCATTGACAATGTCTAGTTTTGCAAAATTTCTACTAGGATTTAAACTATATTTAGACACCTGCTAAAACTAATACCCCATGTACGATAGTATCATAATCTAATAAAATATTTTTGAACCCTGCTCTCTTTAATATGCTCATAATTTCTTGTTCAGATAAATTGGTAAATCCTCTATCTCTTGAAATTCTGGATTCATTACATGGTAGATGAACTAAAATTTTTCCATTATTATTCATAATTCTTTCAAATTCAATAAAATATTTTTTAATATATTTTTTCTTGACCCTCACTAAAGTGTCCATAGAAAAAATAAAATCAACAGACTTATTGGCTATTCCTTTTAATTCAAATCCTTTTGTTTCATAAAATATGTAATTTTTATTTTTGAGTCTTTTGTCTAATAAGGGAATAATGGACTTATCTAAATCAACAAGAATTGCTTCTCTTGAATGTGGCATAATATACTGAGACCATTTCCCATCCAAACAGCCCAATTCAAGAACAACTTTATCTTTTATATTTGGTAAGAGAAAATCATCTTTAATTTTTAAATAATTTCCGAAAGTATCCTCGTTTTTTTCTGGATTACCCCAGATGTAGGAATAGTCAAGCGAATTCCTTTTTAACGTTCGTTTAGTCCATTTTTTTTGGAACCAATGAGAGTTATACAATATTTTAAAAATCTTCAAGCAGATTATTCCTTTCACTAACTATGTAAAATAATTATTTTTGTCTATGAACTAATTGGTGTAAATAACATCATAATTGGATACCACTATATATATAATCGTCACAAAAGAGAATATATAAACATTAAAAATGCAATTGGATATTATACTTACAGTTACAATATTAAATAACAATAATATTCCAAAATATTTCTGTAACACATTTTTCTTCCAAAAATATTTCAAAAAGCTAAATAGAAAAGCGATCAAAGCGGTAAAGCCAAATATTCCGGTTAAAAATAATTTGGAGAAAAATTCGCTTTCAAAGGAGTTATTATTACCGCTAATTTGAAAAGCTAAATTGCTACCTTCTTTTGTTCCAACTCCTATGATAAAACTTTGGAGATTCATGAATCTAAGCTTCTCAGAAAAATAATTATATAAATTAAATCTAGTGGTTAATGTATCCGATCCTCCGATATATAAGTACCATCCAACTGAAATTGATTCCCAGTTTATATAAATTATTCCCAGAAAAATGATCATTCCTATAGCTAATACCCATTTAGATTTATTCCCGAATTTCAGATACAGAATTAAATCTGTTATTATTATTGCGATAAGACCAAACCTTGAAGTATTTAATATAGAAGAAATGAGCGTTAAAATTAAAAATAGAGCAACTATTTTTTTCTTATAAACAAGAAATAAAAACCAAAATATCAAATTATAAATTGGTAATTGTGTACCCCAATAATTCCACTGACCCAATAAACCAGAAAAAGGTAACGTAAAATATTGGCCAATAAATAAGTTTTTCGTAACAATTGAAAAGATTAGTCTAGATTCAATTTTTAGCCCTATATAAAGTTGATTGACCCAATCATTATCCCCGAAAATATAAACACCTTTATGAGACTCCCAAGATGAAAGAGCCAATTGAATTATAAATAGTGGAACAACAGCCAATAAAATATATTTTATTCCAATTTTTTTTTTCTCTATTGAATAAGTAGAAAAATACAAAAGGAGTGCAAGAGAAAATAAATAGCTTTTTATAATACTCAATGTCGCCAAAACCTGGCTTAATGAAAAAACAATTTGTAATGAATAAATTACTACTAGAACAATATTAAAAATTAAAAGTGGCCTGAGCCTGGTAAAAAAATAATTGTTATTAGATTTATAATTTAGAATGAATATAATCAAGAAAAAAACTAAACAGGTATAAGTAACAGCAAGGTTACCCAAAGTAGCATCTTCATTACCTATTAATTTTATATTCATCGCTTCCCAAAAAAATGGAATTACTATTAATAATATTGGGGGCAAAGTTTTTAATAATTTCATGGAGATTGGGGTGCTAAACGATTGTTTTAAAAGAAAATTTTAGAATTATGTAATACATCCAAACCAGAAGACTATAAATATGAGTTGATTTTCGTCTCGATGGAAGAAAAAGAGTCGGCAATATTTTGTAAACTACTTTTATAATTAGTAATTCCTTTTTGAATATATAGTTTGCGCTTCGATTCATTGTTGTAAAGTTCTTTTATTCCGTTTGCAATTGATTCGATTATGTAAGGATTTACCAAAACTCCGCAGTTATTTATTTGTTCTTTGATACCTGGTATATCGGAGCCAATTATAGGACAACCTAACCCCATGCATTCTATGAATGGAATACAAGGTTCGGGAATTAATTGCGGCATTATCATTGCCAATGCATTCTTGTAAAAAGTAAAAATCTCTTCCGCATTTAAATAACCGGTTATGATAATATTATCCTCCATACTTGAATCTCTTGCAATTCTTTTTAATCTATATTCGATATCGTATTTTTTTCTTATTGATTGACTAGATGCAGTAAATACCAATTGGATATCGATTCCTTTTCTTTGCAGATATTTAATCGCTTCAAATATTCTGATGTGGTTCTTGTGAGGCCAAAATTGTGCTGGGTAAAATAAAAACGGCTTTGTCACATTAAATTTTTTAAGAATCTTCTTCTGTTTTTTTTCGTCCACGGCTACATTGAGCTCATCAGGAACGTCATGTGGGATGACAATAATTTCGCCCTTGGGTTCGTAATAAAATTTTAAGTAATCACTCCCAATCTCAGAATCTATAAAAATCAGATCGGCATTTTTACATACAATTGATGAGACATCCTCTCTCGATTTCCATAGCCCATCTCCTGTAGTCTCAGGAAGCTCAGGGTTTAACCTATGACCTAGTGATTGAAAAGCTGCGGCGTATGGAATACTGCATCTTATTATTTCTTTATTCGGTGTCGGAAATATTCCAAATTTAATATGATATTTTTTTATTGCCAGCTCAAAGTCCGGCTGTATAGGCATATTCAATATGGAAAATGCTTTTTTTATATATTTATTTAAAAATATCGATCTATTAAATCTATTAAATCCATATACATCTAATTGTATATGTTGAATGTGAGAGTTAATTAATTCCATGTTTTCTTTATATACAAATGCGATAGCCCTCCCAACATACTCAGGCTTGTCAAAAGCTTTAACAAGCTTTACTGCATATTTAATTTTACTTACATCAAGGGCAACTGGGGGTAGGAAAATTCCGATCATATAAATTCTACTTTGAATTCCAAATTTTTCTTATTTTCTCTGAAATATATTCAATTTCATCTCTCTTCAAATTCGAGCTTGATGGAAGATACATTCCATTTTCTGACAAATAATTTGAGACAGGGAAATCTCCATTATTATAATCCTTATAATTCTGAAGACAAGGTTGTTTGTGCATAGGAAAGAAGAATTTACGTGTTTGAATTCCTGAATCTAGTAATTGTTCTATTAAATTATTACGAGCAAATCCAAATTTATCTTTATCTATTGTAATTGCATTCATCCAATAAATATTTTTACAACCTGGATTCTCCGGTTGAAATTGTATACCCTCAACATCGTGTAATAATTCTTGGTATAATTTATTATTGTTACGCCTCATGGTTATGTACTCGTCAATCTTTTCCATTTGGGCAACGCCAATAGCAGCTTGCATGTTTGATAATCTGTATTGAAATCCTATATCTTCATGGAAATATGTTCGTTCTCCGGAAAGAGGAAAACATAAATCTTTATAGTAACGTGATTTTTCGAAATACGTTTCGTTAGATGTAGTAACCATTCCTCCCTCACCAGTAGTTACAACTTTATTCGAGAAGAAACTAAATGCCGCTATATCGCCTAAATTCCCACACTTTTTCCCAAAATATTCCGCACCATGCGCTTCGGCAGCATCTTCAATTATCCGAAGATTATACTTATTTGCTATCTCTCTGATGGGATTCATATCACACGGATGACCATATATATGAACCACCATTATTGCTTTTGTCTTTCCTGAAATTTTATCTTCGATTTTTTGTGGATCGATATTCCATGTTTCAGGTTCGGCATCTACAAAAACAGGGATAGCTTCCAAATAAACGACCGGCAGAACACTGCAAATCATTGTAAAATCGGGAATAATAATTTCGTCACCAGTTGAAATCCCTAAAGCTTTTAACGCTAAATGTATTGCATTCGTACCGTTGGATACAGTTACGGCATAATTTACTTCACAGTATTTTGCAAAAATATTTTCAAATTGGTCAACAAATTTACCTCTGGAAGAAATCCAATTAGTATCAATGGCTTCATTAATATATTTTTTTTCGTTACCATTTAAAAATGGCTCACATACTGAAATATTTCGTTTCTCCATTAATTTCCTTAAAATTTAATTTTATCTAATTCTTGATTATAAGGCCCTTGTCTTATCTCTATCAATTCACTTCGATCAATATTCTTGAGACTATGCCCCCCATCCATGAAAAGGATGAGATCCCCTGCAGTAATAATATGTGAAATGATAAATTCTTGATGGTTATCATAAAATGAAACTTCCACTTTACCTTTTTTAACAATTAGACATTCCAATGTTCTGGAGATTATTCGATCATATTTAGGATGGTAATGTTTACTAACTACATGTCCAGCAGGGTTGTCAATAAAGGCTAGTTGCAACTCGTGATTACTATCAGTAATAAAACTTAATCCACTTTTACTAAAATCATTTCTTAAAATGATAGCTATAAGACAACTATCCGTACTGAATATTTTATCAGTTTCCATTTTAAATTAAATATATTTATTTGGATTTAATATTTTTTCTAACTCAATATTAATATTTTCGTCTTTTCTATCACAAACCCGACACTTCATTTCTTTATCGACATCCATTTTAAGGATATTCTCGCGAATGTTGGATGTCCATATCTCCCAAATATTTTGATTTTTAATATTTCCATAACTAATATGATTATATACTGAAGTGGCTACTTGAGGGCATGGGTAAACGTTACCAGCTTTGTCTATCGTGATATTAAACCTTTGTGCCCAACAAGTGTTAAAACTTTTATCATGATCAGAATAATCAAATTTTAGGACTATTATATTCTTTTTTTCATACTTTTTTAACATCTCAAGCACTTCAGATATTTCTTGGTTTGACAGGTATCCAATTGGTTGAGCCTGATTAGGCACTTGAGGTATTGAAAATCTCAAAACATCTGCATATGCTTCGAATGTATTTATAAACTCTTGTATATGTTCTTCTTTTGAATTTTCCTTAAACAATAAGTACCCTAAATTTATCCTTAACTTTGAATTCATAATCTCTTTTTCATGTTTTAATATTTTGATCTGCTTTTTAACATATTCAAAAACTTCTTCGCCTTTTTTCACACCATGTAATAAGTTATATATTTCACTATTTGCAGAATCGAGACTGAACGTAATAAAATTACCTTCAGTCATTCCAGAATTTAATAAACGACTAAGTTTTTGATCGAGTTTGAAACCCTTTGTATGAATTCCAAAATGTATATTTCTCTGCTTTAATAATTCAATTAGCTCATAAATATAGGGATAGCTAATAGGATCAGTAGTTATACCAGAAATATCTATTAAATTTGTTCGACCTTTTAAGTCATCTAATAACTTTGAATAATCTTCTATTGTAAGCAATCCTTCATTAGCTTTTTGCAATTTACCATAACAATATCTACAATGAATAAAACCGCAGTCAGGGCCCGGATGAAACTCTACTTGCATTGGATAATCAACATTTTTGACTAATCTATCAATCAGATCTGCTACATAATTGTACTTAAACATACTGTATTTCCTTTCGATTAATATCAGGCACCATAATTTGTCCCTGATAAAAAACTAAAATTACCTTAATGATTCGAATATATATTATTAATTACATTAAAAACAATACTAGTTTGTGTAAAATAAAATGAATTCTATTAAAATTGTTTTTAAATATCCCGAGGTAAAAGTGAGTAAAAAGATTAAAAGGACATAGTAACAATCATTTGAATAGTTGAAAAATATTGGATGCAATATTATAGGGTGTTACTTCTTTAGTTCCATAAAACTGAGAATTAATCATATTGTTCATAGTAAAAATTATTATACTAGCTATATTCGTGTTTCTGTTAGAAAAGTTAATAAATTGTATATTACTTGGTACTATTACAATGGCCAACAGGTTTATCCAATTCTGTCATAAGGATTTAATCGCCGAAGAATATTTCTAATACTAGCTTTTCTTCAATAAATTTATGGTTTCTATGTTAGCTTCTTCTAATTAGGTGTGGCAAAAAAATCTTTTTCTGTTTCATAAATTTTTTCTAGCCTTTTGAGGCTAAATATCTTAGTGTATTCCCGGTTTGGTAGAATACATAATTATATTTCTGAGAAAAGTTAAGTAACTATTTTTCATTTTCAGTTGCTGACAATTTTAGATTATCAATGTAAAAAACAGTTTTGTATTCAGCTGTACTACCAAAACCAAGCCATGTAAGGTCACTGAAATTCTTGTTCTGACATAATATATTTTTAAAAACTTTTTTATCATTACCAGGAAGAACAATAATTAAATCCCAATTACCTTGGAAAGATTTTCCTATGTTTGCGGACATTTCAATGTGGATCCATTTGGTCAAGGGAAGTGTCAAATTTTCATTATTGCCGAATTTAATAATTCCATCAGCAATTGAAATAGATGGGCCGGAAATATATGAAGAGTTTCGCCAATCTCTCCATTCACAAAACAGTTTTGAATTACTTACGATTTTAATATCATAAGATAAAGTTATTTTACCGTGAGTATAATGAGGTGAATAATAAAAATGTGGATCATAGGTATGTTGTAGCCCAAAGGCATCTACAATTTTAAGACTATTTTTCCCTTTGGCTGAAGTTTCATCTGTTACATAAATGCTATCCCCTTTGTTCTCAACCATGCAAATAGCATGATCAGGCAATCTTCCTAACGGTGTTGATTCAAAACCTTCATCAAGTTGAAGTAGTGGAGCTTGCTGTGGAACAGCAATAGAGTCGAATGGAATGTATTTTTTAATAGAGGCAAGTTTTGTCCAAGTAATATCGCCATAAACGCCAGCTATGTTAATATCAAATGGTAAGAATCCAATTTGTCGTATATTCTTTTCATCTTTGAATTTAAAATTATAATTACTTGGGTCAACAAATGATGGATCGTTTATTACAGAACCAGTGTCACGTCCCAGTGACTGCCATTCCTTAAAAGATAGACCTACAAAGTCAATTTTTCCATCTCTTGACCAATAGAGATTATTATTGAATTTAGAATTTAATGCTTTCCATGGTCCATCCATGATATTACCGTGAGCCGAATAAACAATATTATTTTCAAATGTAAATGATAGATGATTTTCAGGTAAAACACATAGCAGCTCTTGTTCTTTGCCGAAAGCAAATATATTATTCCGTATGATATTTTTTTCTCCATAGTGTTGAAAAAAACCTCCTGTTTTTGTATTGTAAACAAGGTTGTTTTCAACTATAATATTGCTACTTCCTTCATCTAAATAGATTCCGTATCCACCATAACTATATGAAAATACATCATGTATAACATTATTGCTAATTATTGTGCCATTCGATTCTCCAAGTGTATATATTCCACCCATATCGCTCAATACACCCCAACCTATATTATGAATATGATTAAAATTTATAATATTGTTTTTTGCTAAACTAATACCATAACCCCAAGTCCAACCTACAGAGATGCCACTATAATAGAAATTTCCAATATCGTTGTGAGTAACTTCGTTATTGCTACTCTGCCCAACCCAAATGCCAACAGCATTAGGAAAAATTTGACCGCCTGTTTGAATAATATTATTATTAACTACAATATTTCCTGTTTTTTCATTTTCTTTATCTGTTAGATATTCAGATCCTATACGTATTCCCCCAGCACCTAGATCATGCAAAATGCATTTGTCAACTACGCAATTTTTACAGCCATTACGGAACCAGATTCCATATTTTCCAATATGCTTTATTTCACAATTTTCAATTTTAATATCGACTGCACCATCGGCCATTATCATTGCATCTATAGAATGAGCAGCCTGGTTTGGCTCTAAACCATTTTCGGGTAAATTGTATTGACCATATTGAAATGTCAAACCTCTAAGAAAAATATTTTTTACCAACTTATTTTCGTTGATATTGCCCCTAAAAACGACAAACTGATCAGTGAAAGGTGCGGTGATTTGTGCATTATTTATATCTTCCCCTGGTAGAGGTTTATAAAACAAGTATCCATTAAAATCAAGGAACCATTCACCTGCACTATCTAGGGCCGGCATGTAATTTTCTAATTGATACCTAGTGCCATATCCCCATTTACAAAGATTTTTACTAATTGTATTTAAACTATTCTTTTGGAAATCTATTGATTCCAGATGCAATTTCGTAATTTCCCATTTATCGTACACAACCATTATGATATTTCTAATTTCCTTCATTGTTAAGTGATTCAGTAATTTTATTGCTTCAGGTGATACACTTATAGTTTGTCTAAACTTATAAATAGAATTACTGCTTTGTTTAATTGTGTCTTCGTTTACATTAAGCATAAAATAATACCCACTATTAGGAGAATGGGCTCTTTTAACTCTT
This sequence comes from Ignavibacteriales bacterium, assembly GCA_026390795.1. Taxonomy (NCBI): domain Bacteria; kingdom Pseudomonadati; phylum Ignavibacteriota; class Ignavibacteria; order Ignavibacteriales; species Ignavibacteriales bacterium. The sequence continues at coordinate 273,410 of JAPLFG010000002.1, read as the reverse complement.
TGTCCCTTGGTAAAGAGTTGTTCAAAATTCCATCCGCCTTCATGTACTACTGGAATCTGGGTTTTCCATAATCCATTTGATTCTTGCTTAAAATCTTTAATTATTCTTCCCCCATTAAAAATTGGTTCTTCTCCTGGATAGGCTGAATAAATAATATGAAAATCTCCTGGACCCGAATCTTCGGGATCAAAAAAGATTGAGTGACTAAGCTCATAAGTACCCCCTCGAATCCAAATATTTAAATCAGATGTTAATCTTTTAGAAATTAAAAGACGAACTTCTTTTTGAGCACGAAAAATAGTTGCAAAAGGTTTCTCTTTTGTACCTAAATTATTATCATTTCCTGTTGTTGATACATAAACACTCTGTGATTGAGCGAATAAACTCAGACTAATAAGAATAAATAAATTGGTAAAGACCCTGAAAGTATTAATTTTGAGTTTATGTTCAATTGTCTTCAAAATGTTTAGTAACAATTTCATGTTTACACTCCTTCAGCTTTAATTGTAACTAGCATACTTGAGTCCAAATTTTTGTTCTATTAATTTTTTTCAAGTTTTTAGTCCTAAAATAAAAAATAAGATTATAATATTTTTTAGTGTAGAGAAAAAGTAATGTTTCAAAAAAAATGGTCTAAAAGATATTAATTGTTGTCTTAAGATTTAATATACAATTTCATGTATCTGATTATTTCTATTATCAAAGAATCTCAGAAAATAAATTATTATAATCCATTTATTGCAAAAATGCACGACATAATTTAAAGTATTCTATTTGTTCCATATACCAGAAGCTTTATTATTTATGATTTTGAAGTACTGTATTGGCATCCAAATGCTGCCAATTAAAGGCGAAAAGGAAGAGGCTATTATTATTCCTGCTACACCAAATTTCAAATATTTTGCAAAAATTATGGCTATGGGGATAAATAAAATTGCTTCAAGTATTGCACTATAAAGGGAAAGTCGAATTTTGCCAACCCCATTTAAAAATGAAGTAAATATATTTCCAAAAGTGTTCATTATGAAAAAAATACAAACAATTAATGATAAATTGAAGGGGATTGTCACAATCTGGCCAATCCATATTTTGTAGAATGTTTGTGAGAATACAAGCATTATTAGTGCAACTATTGACAAAAGTATCCAAAATAATACTAATTTTTTCATTACAGATCGAATCCATTTAAAATCTTTTTTATGATGAGCATCAGTAAATGCTGACCAGAAAGGTGTTAATGCCATAGTAAAAATCATTGAAATCGTTGAAAAATATTTATATGCAATATTATATGGTGTTACTTCTTTAGGCCCATAGAGTTGGGAAATAATCATATTTGTTGATGTGAAAATTATTATACCTGCAATACCCATTATAAAAAACTGAATACCTAAATTAAATAGATTTCTTGCATAATGAAATTGTACATATTTAAAAGAGGGTGAGATCAATTTATATTTCTTCTTAAAAAAGAAACAACTCATGATGAATAAAACTATCACCGGAACAACACTTAATGTAGTACCTAATAATATTAAGGATCCTTCTGTTGTTTTTGTGATTAAATAGATGATAAACAAAGAAACAATATTGGCAATTAGACTACTTGCATTACTTAATGCTGGTTTTTGATGAGCATATAGTATTGGAGTGAACAACTGAATCACAAATTTTATACAAAAAAAAATAAATACAATAAACATTAAGGTAGTAAGTTCATGATTCATCTCTAGTGGTGTATTAAAAATCGTTACCCAGTTTATGAAAGGATTAACAATAACAAAAATTAACATTACAGGCATAATGATAATTAACATTATAGCGTACGTTGTACTTATATATATTTTAGCCAAATTCAAATCATTTTCAGCTAGTGCTTCTGCTAATCTATTTCTTAATCCATTTCCAAGCCCGATATCAAAAAAACTAAAAAACCCCAAGAATGAACTTATTGTAAGCCAAATTCCGTATTTCGTTGGATTAACATAATGAATGGTTAAGGGAACAAGTAAGAAACCTACTACCATGCTTACTCCTTTTATTAAGAAAGCAGCAATAATATTTTTTTTAGCTTCTAAACTACGTGAGTGTCCTTTTGTAAAGTAATTTCTTCCTTTTATAGTTATGACATTAATTAAATTAAACATTTTTATAAAATTATTTTATTGATAGAATCTTATTAATAAATTACTCACTATGAACCCAAAATATGTATCGTTATTTTTTATAATTACTTAGCAAAGTATTCTTTGAAATTTTCCAGTTTATTAAATATGCCAGATATTAGTTTGACTATCTCATTTTATTTACACTTTTGTTTAGACTTATTTTCGAGTAACGATTATCAAATGCTTAATATCCAATGCTGAAATTTAATTTTTATTCCAACGGTTAAAAAATGTATAATTATTTAGCCATATGAGAATTCCATTCTCTATTAAAGAACTACTCTTTTGTGGCTCTCATTACCCTCAGAACCATTCTATAATAGTAATTAGTGCTTTTCTCATATTCCTATTAAAATGTCATTATAGGAATCATAAAGTGATTTAATGTTTTTCAAATGAAAAGTCACTTGTATAGATAAAGCTATTTGTATAAGAATATATATTGAATTAATGTTTCACAATATTATAGATTAGGATTGTAAGTGATGTTAATACACTAATCACCGACATCCAGATGCTGAAGTAATCCCTGTCGTATAACCTCGGTTCACCTGGAACGAGGAGTATATCCCCTGCCTCAAGTTTAGGGACTTTGCCGTATTTAGATTTCAGATTAGACTCGTACACAACATCATTATAACTGAACAAGATCAAAGATTCCGTTGAATCCGGGGCTACCCTATAGATTCTTAGATCTTCCAGTCTTGCCGCATCAGACGGTCCTCCGGAAAATGAAAGAAGGTCACCCACAGTTGAGGAAATCGGGACTTTATATCTGCCGGGAAACCGGACCCAGCCCCAGACAGAGACACTAATGTTAATGGTTTCAGGGTTCGAGTAATCATAATATCCCCCATATATATTACCCCTATAAGCTAACGGATCGAGCCCTAATTCGTAATCTTTTACCTGCGCATGAATTGATATGATGCTTATAAGAAAGAATAAAAGAAACTTTGATGCGTAATTCATAATGCAGCCTTAAATTTTCTTTGTTACTATTTGCAATATACTATTTGGATTCATTTCTTTTTACTTCCGCTTCAAAATATTTGATCTTTACCCCAAAAGGTAGACAGTTTTTTAACCGGCTTTGAATACTTGAGTGCGATTAATAATTGATAATAGCTAATTGAGAATTTAGTAGTTAGTATTCAGCATTCAGCTTTCAGCACTCAGAAGTCAGCAAGTAAGATTGTGTAAGATAAAGGTAAAGTGAGTCGAAGAATCATTTAAGTGCTAAAATAATCTTATTTATATCGTTATATAAAATGGTAAAACTTCTAATTGAGGTAACGAGGTAGTCAGTCACTCAGCTACTCTGTCACTTACTTACTCATTCCCTCTGCCTTTTCCTCTACTTACTACAACTATCCCCTTTCCCCCTCTTGACAACGTGTTTCAACTTCACTACAGCCAAGTTAAGTTCTACCGATGTTTCGGTATCAGATATAAAGCTATGAATTAAAAATTCGAAATGATAAATTAAAAAATTATTGAAATTCAATTAAATGTTTAAGTTATTTGTTTGATTTGGAACTTATAGCCCCCAGAATTTTCTTTAGTTCTTCAGATTCTTTCAATAAGAAGTCCAATTCATTTTCGGTTTCTTTAATACTTATAATAATTCTAATCCAGTAGTTTGATTCTCTCATTTCTTTCAATGCAATTTTAATTTTATTTACGAAATCTGCTTTTGAACTTGCACCTTGAGCTTCCTCATAGTTCGCACCAGATGAAGTTGCTGATTTTATTAATTGATTCTTTATAATGTCATATTCTTTTGATTTCGGAAGCTGCCTGCAAAATTTAATTACTCTTACAGCAAAATCGAACAACCGCCTTCCTAATCCAATGTCCATACCATTATAGTAATTTTTAATTTGTACTTTATAATTAGTCCCTTTTACTCCCGCCTCTCTTCACAACGTGTTTTAACTTCACTACAGCAAAGTTGAACTCCACGGAAGTTTCAGTATTGGTTATCCGCAGATCGTCCTCAATGATTCCGGAGATTAGCTCACCGCTCTTTTTAATAAGTCCCTTTTTCTCTTTGCCTTCTTCTATTTCGGAGAGAATCTTTATGTTCCTCGAAAGTTCTCTTATCCTTGCGAACGTTTCGATAATTGCCAGAGTGGTATTAGTAGCTGTTTTGCTTCTCAGTATTGTAGCCAGCATATAGAGTCCTTTCTCTGTAAAAGCCGAAGGGAGAGACCTGGTTTTAGATAACTTTGCGGACGAAAATTTCGACCTCAAAAGATTGAGTTCATCCCGGGTTAATTCAACTATATATCCGTTAGGAAACTTATCCGGATTATTTTTAACCGCCTCATTAATTCTTTTAGTTTCGACGGCATAGATATCTGCAACATCGCTGTCGAGAAGGACATCAAGCCCGCGTATCTTCAAGAGCAGAGGAAGAATCTTCTCGGTTAAAATAGCTGAGTTCATCTCACGTACAGATATAGATCAGAATTATTGCATGGTTGAATGAGTGTATGGATGAATAGGAACATGATTGTATGGTTGTATGTTTGCATTAATTTTTAACCTTCTTCGCCTTTTGTTGATGCAACGGTATATGATGCGACTAACTCTCTAACGATATAATCGTCCTTCCATTCAGACTTATTCTGCAATTTCTCTACATATGCTTTATTCAGTCTAATCAGTTTGTTTTCAAGTGAATAATGATTTTTATCAAAATTATCGAACCATTCTGAATCTATGTCGCCTGCATTTAATAAAGTTATTATCTGAGAATAATTTTCACCTAATGATGCAAGAGCAATATTAATGAACTGAATGTTTTCTTTTAGAGATCTCCGGCAGTACCCTTCCGCAATATTTGAGGAGACAGAAAATATAGAATCTTCAATTTGAGCTTTCACTTTATACGGTAATTTTTTCAAGATTCTAATTTTATTTTTTACGATCTTATAAAGTTCGACTGCCTCCTGCCAGACCTCGAGTTCTCTAAAACCTCGATTTATATTTTTGTTCCTATTAAGAATTTCCCGATTCATTCGAAACTCTTCTATTATTCTTGTTCATACATTCATACATTTTTTTATTCATACAAATTTCCGTTAACACATTCATTCATACATCCCAGCAATCATACATCTATACTATTCATTTTATTAAATCCTTTCAATCCTTCAGGTTATTAATCGGATTTATTTTTTTTGCCTCATTAATTCTTTTTGTAGCCACTCCGTATAATTTGGCAACATCGCTGTCGAGAATTACCTTTTCTCCTCTTATCTCTAGGATCCGTTCTTGAATATTTTCAAATTTTATAATATCACTCATAAAACGCTGAAGCAATTGTGATGTTTAATTGTTGTGCTCATGATGATTTATGAATTTTGAATTCAAGGATGAGCCGAGAGTAAAGTACAAAGAGCATAGAGCAAAGAGATAATTGCAGTGAATGCATTTCATATTAATGATTTTTGAAAATTCGATAGCCTTCTGCAAAGAATATCAAGTTGTTCTAATAACAGATCCAATTCCTTTTGACTTATTAGTAATTTTCTGCTTAATAAAATTAAAATGTTTGCATTTTCAAAAGTAGATCTTCTAGCGATATTCAGGAACTGAATAAATTCTTTTTTTGAATTTGACCCTGAACCTTCCTGCCCTATTAAATAAATAATTACTTTTTCTCCAAGTCTCGTTTCAATCGACTGCTAATATATCTTTTGCCATATGTGGTTTTAAGATACTTTTCACGATGAAGCGCGTCATTCCTATCTCTGCAACCTTCAAAATAAATCAACTCAAATGGACGACGAAATCTGGTTGAATCAACCTTACCTGCATTATGTTCATTTAATCTATTTTTAAGATTTTCGCTAAATCCGGTGTAAAACTTACCATCTTTTTTGCTAATCAAAACATAAGTATAAAAAAATTCCATTATTCCCTCTTATTTCATAGGGCAAGCAATATTATTACTCATAGACATTGATGCACCCCTCAATTGCTCTGCAAATCTGTAAAGTTTTTTCTTTTCAAGATCATCGGCAATATTCAGAAGTTTATCAGCAATTTCGATTGCCTCTTGCCAGATAATCAAATCTTGAAATCTAAACTTTGCCAAGCGCACTATGCTCTATGCCATTACTTTGCCACACTCTTCCTATCCCCTTCATTCCAAGTCTTCTTCTAATTCTTTTTTTAGTGTTCTCCACAAATGAAATTTCCACACCTAAACTTTCCGCGGTTTCCTTATTGCTTCTCCCCTCCATCAATTCGAGAAAAACAAGAAGAGCATCATCATCTCCTTCCAGTAATTTCATGCATCTTGATTCAAGCTCCAGCGCATCCTGACTGTTTAAGATTTCTTCAAGACTTAGATTTCGATTCCGGTCAATAAATAACTCAACACTATCTTCCGGTTCTTCTTCGTCCTCCTCAATTTCAATAAACTTCTCTTCAAACTTAGCAAGATTGCTGACTTCGCTTTTTATTAATAGGCAGAAATATTTTCCGAAGTCGGGGTACTTTTGATAATCCCATTTTCTTTTTTCAACTAAGAGTTTAAGGATTATTGAATGCACAATATCGTCCGCCTGATATTTTAATTTCGTCCTCCCGGCTAAAAAGATGTGTAATAATTTATCAGCATGAGCAATCCATCTTTTATAAGTACCGTCATTTGCTTCAATAAGTCTCTCAAGATTTTGGGCTATTAAATTTAAATCGGCGATCAACCAAATCCCCCGATTCGGTTTAATATTAAATATCTTCTTTTCTAATAATACTATTTAAATTGAAGATTTTGCCACAGATCTTAGATGGAAAAATTCCTTTTCTAATTAGTATTTAAATAAAAACGGTTTTAATCAGTATGACAGTTCTTTTATTATACATAATACTTATTAATGATCCTCTCATCTGCAGGCTAATTTCGGTGCTATTTCCGGTTTACTTTCATATCCACTCTGCCCGCCTTTTAGTATTCATCCGGTCATCCAACAGTTCATCAGTCCAAAAGATCTCTCTAATCGTAACACCGCTTCATTTCCCCCGCTCTCCTCCGCTACCTGACCACTCACAACTAATAACTGATAACTGATAACTAATAACTGATAACTAAAATCTAATAACTAAAAACTGAGGTTCCTCATGGCAAAAGTAATAAGCAGAGTACTTGGTAAATTTTCGGGATCGCTCGGCGATATGAGTCTACGCAACCGCAAAGGAGTAAACTATATCGCGATGAAACCCGGATCATTTAACGCGCCTACAGATGAATATTCTATTTCGCGCCGTCTCAGATTTGCTCTAACGGTAAAATTTTCTTCCGTCATATATTCCGATTTACTTTTAAGAAGCATTTGGGAATCCGTTGCTCCTTCCAATATGTCGGTGACAAATTACATCACGCAGAATAATTACAAGATGACGGATCAAAACGGACTTACCGCCTTAAATCTTATAGTTCCGTTCGGCGGATTTCCGCTCACTACTAAATCTTTCTCAATTGCCGAGGGGATAGTTAGCGTAGTTACAAATCCATTAAATAACGCTACAAGATTTGACCCGGCGATTGAAAAGGGAATTAATTTATCATGTATTATCACTTTATCCTCACCGTCAGTTGAATCGCTTCCTAAAACTCTTTTTGTCCCTTGTGAATTTCCGGCTGTGGATCTTGACCTGGAACAGGAAATTACTTTCATTCATGATTTGACTAAACTTGAGAGTGAAATGCTTGAAAAGTATTCAGTTCGAAAAACATATTTAGCAATGGTTACAAAAGATCAATCCGATCAAGTGATTCACTATTCACAGACTGTTGCAATTTAATTTCGCGGGGGTGGTTCCAAAAGTTTCCGCGTATTTAACGCTCTATACGTAAAAATTCGTTAGATAGTTTTGGAGCTACCCTCTTTATTTTCCTTATACCGCTGTAATTCCACACGTATACCGCCCGGTTTCGCAATAATTCTCACTCTTTCTTTTTCCTTAACTTTACCTCTCGCTTTTTACTTCTAACCTCTCCACCATTTAAAGCTCCGCCACGTAAGTCACATATAATAGAAAAAGAAATACAGCGCTGCCGTTCTCGCAACATTTATTATAATTAAGCTAAACGAAATATATTACTCGATTGAAGTTGACAGATCTACTTAAAATACCTTTTTTACCTACCCTCACTTTCTAATAAAAGTATCCACTAGTTCTGTATTTACACAGATGAGATTATTTTTTCAGATTGTCTGAATCCCGGAAAAAATATAAGATTTATTTAGGGATAAGTAAAGAGGTTTGCACTTTCTAAAGAATAAATATGCAGAGTCGATTTTTTTTATTCATATTTAAGATAATTAACTCATTTTAATCCCACTTAAAAAATTATTCCATTATTTTAGAGGAGAGTTGTTATTTTTAAAAACGAGATTGAACAATGCTTACTTACAGAGTATAAAATGACATTAGAAGAAAAACGAATAAAGACACTTCACAAATTAGATTCGCTTCATAAACTGGGATCAATTCCAAAAATTATTTTTGATGTTTCTCAATTGATAAAATCCGATCCCGGCAATTCATATAAGCTTGCAAGTACAATCAGCAAAGATCAGGGTTTGACAACCAAAGTCCTTTCGATCGCCAATTCGCCTATGTACGGACTTCCTAGAAAAGTTTCTTCGCTGGAATTCGCGATAATGTTGATGGGGACCGAAGAGATCCACCAGATGGTTACAGCCATTTCATTATCGGATTCATTCAAGTTCCGTTCTACGGGCAGATTCAATTTCATGGAATACTGGAAGCATTCAATGTTAGTCGGCACCGCCTCCAAAGATATTGCCCGGCGGCTTGGATTTGGTGATCTATCGGGCGAAGCATTTCTAGCCGGCATGCTTCACGATATCGGCATGCAAATTATTGCGACTACTTTTCCGGACGAATTTGATTCTATATTAAAATCAGTCGGTTCCGATCTGATTTTTTTAAAGGCAGAAAGAGAGATACTCGGTTTAACACATCAGGAAATCGGGAAGTACTTGATACAAAAATGGAAACTGCCCGAGAATCTTGCCGATGTAATTGAATTTCATCATACGCCCTCTCAAAGCGAAAAGAACTCTGTCCTTGCTTCTATAGTTCATATGGCTGATTCGATGACTCAGGAATTCAAGATTGGACAAATGAATTGGGATAACGATATTACTTTTGATCTTGGAATAATTGAGATTCTCGGAATCGGTTCGGCTGAAAAAGCGGTCTCTTTTATTGCCGATTATAAAGATATCTTTGTTGACGCCGCAGCCACAATAAAATTATAATCAGTTTTGCGAAATGCCAGTCAACTCTTAAACTTTTCTATCTATAGTAAATAAGGCAAAATGATTTGATTGACACTTGAATGATTAGATTAAAGTTTGAATGATCTACCCACTTCTTTAGACCCAAAACAAAACCAGACTTCTGTTCTTACATGTAACCATTACCATATTATACTTTATACTTAAATCATCTATTTAAAAGATAACCGCTCTTTTAGCATTTTGAAAAATCGAGCACATTTTAAAAAAGTGTCTCAATTATTGCCACATGTCCAAAATTAGCCAACACTTATAAGTCTGGAATAGTAAAATATTGATTTAACGGAGGATTTTTCAGTAACCCAACGCAATGTCTTATTTATTCAAACTGAAAATTCTTACTAAATTGGTATTATCTGAATTTGTCCGATTAAAAATAAGAAGTTGAAAAGTTCTTTCTTTTATTTGGCACAATAGATGAAACAATTTTACCAACAACAAACTGGGAGGTTTTATGAAACGCTTAATGGCACTTTTTGCAATCGGTCTTCTTTTCTACGCATGCTCTGAGAATACCAATCTTGTTGATCCTCTAGATCAACACAACAGTACAATTTCACCCCGTCAATCAAAATCAAGTGTTGCATGGTTGACAAACCCTTCTTCCAAATCCAATAAATTTATCGGTCTTGACCAAGCTAACGGTTTGCAAGTTATTGATCTTACTACTGGCGGCGATGTTACAGCTAACTTTGTCAGCGCTGACGGACAGAAAACAATTTCCGCAACTCTACACGTTCCAGCTGGCGCATTAAAGAATAGACCTTCACTCCAATTCCATATGGTGGTTGATAATGACCAACTTACAATCCAGTTTCAGCCGCATCCGACAATTTTTGATATTCCTTTAACCATGGACCTAGAATACACAGGTGTTGATCTAACCGGAATAGACGCTCAAACAGTTTACTTTGCTTATTTGGATAATGATATGACAAGCTGGGTTATTCCAAATGAAAAGATTTTCGTAGACAAGAATACCGGCACACTAAGAATCACAGGCGGAGAGATTCCTCACTTCTCCGAATACGGATTTGTTAGAAGAACCGACGACAGTACTTCTAATCCTTAATAGTAGCAGTTAATAGAAAAGAGAGATAAAGAATTAATAAAAATCAACAAAAATATACCACAACAAAACAAAAGGAGTTAATATGAAACGGTTACTAGCACTTTTCGCAATTGGAATTCTTTTCTACGCATGCTCTGAGAATTCTAATTTAGTTGATCCTCAACAAAACAGTACAATTTCACCCCGTCAATCCAAATCAAGTGTTGCATGGTTGACAAATGCTTCTTCTAAATCCGGTAAATTTATCGGTCTTGACCAAGCAACCGGCGAACAAGTTATTGATCTTACGGTTGGCGGTGATGTTACGGCTAACTTTGTTAGCGAAGACGGCCTGAAAACAATTTCCGCTACACTTCATGTTCCGGCTGGCGCATTGGCAAATACTCCGTCACTTCATTTCTATATGACGGCTGATAACGATAAACTGAGCATCCAGTTTCTACCGCATCCGACAATTTTTGATATTCCTATAACCATGGACCTGGAATACACAGGTGTTGATTTAACCGGAATAGACGCTCAAACAGTTTACTTTGCTTATTTGGATAATGATATGACAAGCTGGGTTATTCCAAATGAAAAGATTTTCGTAGACAAGAATACCGGCACATTAAGAATTACAGGCGGAGAGATTCCTCACTTCTCCGAATACGGATTTGTTAGAAGAACCGACGACAGTACAGGTACACCATAGTTAATTATCATGGTTAATGTTTATGAGAAATAAGATTAATAATGAATTAATTAACAATGGGAGGTTAAAGTGATTACCGATAACAATTTTGCTTCAAATCTAAATACGCTTTTGACGAGGTTTCTGACAGCAGAAGAAGTATTGGAGTATCTAGAGAATATCGCTATGAAGTTTATTCCACCTGACTTCAGACGTTATCCAAAAGAAGATCTTCTTAATAAATTCTTTACTGACAGTGTCCTATCAAAAGATATCCGCCTTGTATCGGATACATTAATAACATTTGCCGGTTCTAAACTGGAGCAGGGGAAATATATCTCCTTCTTATTAGAGTTCAGTAAATTGGCATTGGTGCAGGGTGAGAATGATCTTTCGTACGATGTGACAATGCTCCTTATACAAAAGATTATTACAACAAATGAATACAAAAAAGAATTGGCTTCCGCATATTTGATGCTTGCGGAATTTTATCTGAATCAAGCCAATTGGGATCAAGCCACAAAAAATCTATATGATGCAAAAGAGATCTTTACAGTTATTGACGATAAATACGGTATGGCCCGCTCCGAATTCCTTCTCGGCTCGATGTATGTTGAGAAAGGAGATCTGGAATCAGGTCATTACAGATTGGCAAGCAGTCTTAAAATACTCGGCGAAGGCGGAGATAAACGCCTGGTTGCCATGATTGAAACAAATTTTGCAATCATCTATTCAATGAACAGAGATTACGAAAAAGCAATCCAATCTTACAATAAAGCATTAACAAAATTCGAAGAACTTAAAGACGAAAGAAGAAAAGCCGAAGTGCTTGTTAATATCGGAATGTCTTACAGAAAACTTGGCCAATCTTCTAATGCCATCGAGTTCTTTGAAAAGAGCCATGATATTGCTAAGAGATACTCCTACTTCCCGATTCTAAAATTATGTTATTTCAATAAAGCTGAATTATTATTCCAGATTGGGAAATTACACGAAGCTACAGAATATTCACAGAAGGCACTTGATCTTAGCTATCAATTGAATGATAAAGCTGCAATCGCCGACATACACAGAATTAACGGAACCATAGCCCGTTACCAGAAAAATTATATTCTGGCTGAAAGTTATCTCTTAACGAGTTTAAGGTTAAATGAAACTCTTAATGATGAGATCAACGCAGCAGAAACAAATTACGAACTCGGTCTTCTCTTCTCCGATATGGGCGATGTTCCAAAAGCGACAACTCATTTGATGAAGTCAGTAAAGTATTATCAGAGAAATAAAAACGTCAATTCGCTTCCGGTGAATTAATAAAGATAAAAAACGTAAATAAAATTAGATATTAATAGGAGTTTATATGAAAAAGTTAATAGCATCATTCGCAATAAGTATTATTTTCTTTGCTTGTACCGAGAATAATAATATTGTTGATCCATTGGATCAACACTCCGGAAGCTCATCCCAAACCATTCAACAATTACCAAAAAATGTTACTTGGTTGAGTATGCCTTCTACAAAAGGTGATATTTTTATAGGCAACGAACAGGCAGAAGGACAACAGAAAATTGATCTTAAAAAGGGCGGCACAGTCACTGCATCCTGGCATAAGCGGGGAGGAAAAGAAATCAATGCGGAATTGATTGTCCCCGTTGGTGCAAAAAAAGATCTTAATTCTCTTGATTTTTATATGCTGGTTGACAACGACAATCTCAGTATTAAATTCGAACCGCACCCGACTTTTTTTGATATTCCATTGACACTTAATCTTGAATTCAAAGGAATCGATCTGACTGGCATTGACCCGAAAGAGATTTGTTTTGCATACCTCGATGATCCTGCTACCGGATTTGTAATCACCAACGACCAGATTACAATTGATGTAAAAGATGTAAAAAAAGCAACTATCTCTATCTCTAACATACAAATCCCTCACTTCTCAGAATACGGATTTGTAAGAAGAACTGGTGATTAATAATAGCAGGCTTTTATGATAGAAATTTAGTCATCACTAATTTATTGAAAACATAATTAATATAATAAAAATACAGGAGTCCTTATGAAAAAGTTACTAGCACTATTCGCACTAGGTTTTCTTTTCTACGCATGTTCTGAGAATTCTAATTTAGTTGACCCACAACAAAACAGTACAATTTCACCAAAACAATCCAAATCAAGTGTTGCATGGTTGACAAACACTTCTTCCAAATCCGGTAAATTTATCGGTCTTGACCAAGCTAACGGCGAACAAGTTATTGATCTTACGGTTGGCGGCGATGTTACTGCTAACTTTGTTAGCGCTGATGGCCAGAAAACAATTTCCGCAACTCTTCATGTTCCAGCAGGTGCAGTAGCAAATAGACCTTCACTTCACTTTCAAATGGCGGTTGATAACGACAAACTGACAGTCGAGTTTCTGCCGCATCCGACAGTTTTTGATATTCCGTTAACAATGGACCTGGAATACACAGGTGTTGATTTAAGCGGAATTAACCCCAGCACAATTTACTTTGCTTATTTGGATAATGATATGACAAGCTGGGTAATCCCAAATGAAAAGATATACGTAAACAAGAGTACCGGCACACTCAGAATTACAGGCGGAGAGATTCCTCATTTCTCCGAATACGGATTTGTTAGAAAAACCGACGACAGTACAGGTACACCTTAATATTAGAAACAAATAAAAATGATAGTTATTGATACTTTTAAGTAGCTAAAAAATTAGAACAGATTTTAGTAATAGTTGATAAGTAAAATTGAAGCTAAACGGCGCAAGGCAAAGATGAGAACTTTGGCACTCGCCGCTTAGCTTTTTTATTTTATAATCGACTTGCCTAGCCGTACATGAATAACCGATACAAAACAGAGAGCGAGATAAGTTATTCCAGATTGACTATACCGGAAGTCCACTAGTAAATTTCCGCCGGAAGCATGCGGAAATAACACATCAAACATTAGAAGATTTACATGAATAGTTTTTACTAATTAATAATAAATTCTACTCTTCAGGGTGGTTGCAAAAAACAATATGATTTTCAATTTCAATTCTTTTGAGTACGCTTAGACAATCTTCTTTTTTCTGCGCGCACCGGTTGTAGTAGTTGCAAAAAGAAGAATTGTTCTCCTCATCAAGAACAATATTTTTACGCTCCAACAGATACTTCCCGGATTCGAGCAAAAATTTTGAGTACGGATGCCGCGGCGATACAAAGAATTTATCAGCTGGTGCAATTTCAACAATTCTGCCGCCGTACATAACGGCAATCCGGTCAACAAGGTTTTCAAGTAAATCCAGCTCATGCGTGATAATTATTGTAGTAAGTTTTCCATCCGAATTTAATCTGCCGATCAATTCCTTAAATTTATTTTTTGACGGAAAATCCTGCGCGGAAAATGGCTCATCCAGAATTAGAAGTTCGGGATCCGCTAATAGGATTCTTGCGAGACCGACTCTTTGCCTTTCGCCGCCGCTTAATTGATATCCCAGTTTAGTAAGCAGATTCTTATCAACTCCCGTTTCAGCTAGAATAGTTTCAAAACTTTTATCAGACGAGGTTCCGTCTTCGAGCGAATCATTAATCTTTCTAAAAGGATTGATAAGTTCTTCCGAGTTTTGAAATAAGATTTGCGCAGGCTTTGCTTCTCTTTTTATCGATGAATCATAATAATAGTTTATCCGGCCCGAACTGCATTTAAGGATTGAGGCAATAAGTTTAGCCAGAGTAGTCTTACCGCAGCCGCTCTCGCCCACTATTCCTAAGATTTCTCCTTTGTAAATATCGAGAGAGATATCCTCAACAATTTTAATTTTCTTTTTACCGGAGTGATCATCTACTGCATATGAAATATTTTCTATTTTTATAAGTTCATTCATCATAACATTCATAAAAAATTTACTTTAGTAAATTTATTTTTAGACGGTTTAGACTTTCATCATCATTATCATATTCTTCAATTCCGTCCGGTTTAAGAAGACCGATTTTGCCTCCCGTACTGAAAGCAAATTTCAAATCTTGAGTTACCACGAGAATTGATAGATCATTCAGTATTGAAATCTCCGCCAGTTTTTTACTCAAGAGTACGGATAATGGCTGATCGAGCGCGCTGTTCGGTTCATCAATAATTAATAATTTAGGTTTGGAAATTATTCCCCAAATAAGCGCAATTCTTTGCGCGATGCCGCCGCTCAGTTCGTACGGATAATAGTTTAATATGATTTCTTTCGGCGGAAGTAGAAAGTAATCGAGCAGTTCATCTAGAATGCCGCTTTCAAATTTCAACTGGTCAAAATAGTAACCGATCTTTTTAAGCGGATCGAAACAATTGACCGCATCTTGAAAAATAAAGCGTACCGAATTTTTTCTTAAAAATTGTAATTCTTCAGCCGAAGAATTTAATAGATCGCAACCGAGCAAATTAATTTTCCCTTCAACCCGGTAGAACTTCAGGTCAAGCAGATTTAATAAAGTATTCAGAAAGGTAGTCTTGCCGACTCCGTTATTACCGAGAAGTGTGTATATCGAATTCTCCTCGAGTTTGAAGTTCACATTTCTGAATAAAACTTTACTTGTACCGTTAAGCTTCAATTCAACAAAATCGATATTTGCTTCGATAATAATCTGGCTAGTTCCCAAAACTGTATGCTATGCTTTTATATATCATATTCTTATTTTATTGACATAAAAGTTAAGGCAAAAGTTATGGGATTGCAATTTTTGGAATGCCAATAACAAATGAGGGAAAAGAGATGAGACCGCACTTAAAAAGAAGCTTCGTTTTTGTCATAGCATTAATTTTTACCTTAAGCTGCACAGGCACAAAAGATAAAAACGCCGATAGAATTATAATCGGCTTGGAATCCGATGTGCAAACCTTAAACCCGCTCTTCGCAATGAGCGCCTCGGAATCGGACATAACCGAATTGATCTACCTCAGTATTGTGGGACATGGGTGGGACGATCAAACTGGTTTTGTAACCACCTCACCTGTACTGGCTAAATCGATCGAGTGGAATAATGATTCAACTTCGGTTTTAGTTACAATAAGAGACGACGCTAAATGGAGCGACGGAGTAAATGTGACCGCCGATGATGTAGTTTTTTCGTTTGATCTTTACTCCGACGCAAAAGTTCAAAGCCGGTTCTTCGGTACATTTAAACATTATTATACAAAACCAGATCTGAGCATTGATCTCGCGAAAACATTTCAAGTAATTAGCCCTTCGCAAATCAGAATTAATTTTACTGCCAGCGGCAGAGCTTCCTATTTCGATTTTGATCTTCCAATTATGCCGAAACATCTATTTGAAAAATTAGACCGGAGCGGACTTGCGACTTCCGATATGAGTTTCAAACCGGTTGGAAGCGGACCGTATAAACTGGAATCATGGGAGAAAAGTCAAAATTTGAAACTCGTTAAGAACGAAAATTCATTTCTATCCTCCGGCGATGAGATAAAAGAGATCGTTTTCAAAATCATTCCGGATTATAATTCCAGGATCAATCAACTTAAAAAAGGAGAAATTGATTTAACGGAAAATATAAGACCGGAGGATATTGAATCGCTAAGTTCTGAAAAAGATTTATCTATCGTTCCTAGAAAGGGACGCGAATATGATTACCTCGGTTTAAATAATATTGAACCCGCCCAGCAGAAAGGAAAAAAGATTGTGCCGAATAATCTATTTGGAAGTCCAAGTATCAGAAAAGCAATCGCATACGCACTTAACCGTCAGACAATAATTGACGAATATCTGATGGGACACGGCGAGCTGATGGTCGGTCCGATAGCGCCGATTTATAAATCCGACCTCGATCCAACTCTAAAACCGATGGAGTTCAATATCGATGAAGCTAAAAAAATCCTTAAGAGCGAGGGGTGGAATGACTCCGACGGTGATGGTATTCTTGATAAGAACGGCAGAAAATTTTCATTTACTATAAGTGTTCCATCGGGCAATCCATTGCGAACATTTACTTCGAATATTGTTCAGAATAATTTAAAGGCAGTCGGTATAGATGCAAAGATTGAGTTCTTAGAACCTGCGGTTATTTTTCCAAAAATGTTTAAAGGTGAATTAAATGCCTGGGTTGCGGGATGGGGCGTACCGATACCTCTTAACCTAAAACCGTACTGGTATTCGGATAAAAAAATTGCCGGCGCAAATGTATGTAATTTCCGCAATCCGGAAATTGATAAAATACTTGAGAAATTGGAGACAAAAATTACCGATACTGAACGGCACGAACTTTTAAAGAGATTCCAGAAAATTGTCAGTGATGAACAGCCTGTCGTATTTTTATTTTGGATAGATAATATGGTCGGGTTCAATAATAGGATTAAAAATATCCCGATTAATCCGTTAGGCGTTGTTCAGAAATGCTGGACATGGTCAATTAATAAATAAGTTATGAAGACGAACGGAATAAAATTTATAAAGAGGTTAGCTTCCTACATCTTTACATTATTCTTATTAGTCAGTTTAATTTTCATACTTCTTAGACTCGCGCCTGGAGATCCGACGTTAAAGTTTATCTCTCCGGTGATGAGCCCGTTGTTATCGCAAGAAGTAAAGCATTCGTTTGCCCTGGACCGTCCACTTACGGAACAATATTTTTATTTTCTGAAAAATATTTTAAGCGGTGATTTCGGAATTTCATATAATTACCGCATTCCTGTAACCGAAGTAATATCGGGACCGTTAACATTCACACTCATTTTCGCTTCTATCAGTTTTATTCTTCAAGTCTCTCTTTCTTTTTTATTGGCATTATTTATAAATAAAGTACGCGGAGGATTTCTTGACAGACTACTGAACCGTCTTAATTTTTTTATTTATTCGGTACCGACAATGATAATTGGATTATTACTTGTTTACATTTTCTCGATCAAGCTGAATATTCTCCCCTCATCGGATTTACATTCCATGGATTTTAGCGACATGAGTTTAATAGAAAAGATTTTCGATTATTTCGCACATTTAATTTTGCCTCTTATAACTCTTTCAATTCCGGGGATAGTTCTTTTTTATAGTTATTTAAGAAGCGGCATAGAGACTACTTACCAGAAAAATTACATACTCTTTTTACGCGCTAATGGAACCAATGAAAAAACAATTTTTAGAAAACATGTTATTCCAAATTCCATAGGACCGCTTATTTCAATATTAGGGACAGAGCTTGGAATACTTTTGAGCGGAGCGCTGATAACAGAAATGATCTTTAGTCTTCCCGGTATGGGA
Organism: Ignavibacteriales bacterium; assembly: GCA_026390795.1. Taxonomy (NCBI): domain Bacteria; kingdom Pseudomonadati; phylum Ignavibacteriota; class Ignavibacteria; order Ignavibacteriales; species Ignavibacteriales bacterium. Next base: position 254,911 of record JAPLFG010000002.1, on the reverse strand, counting down.
AGGTTAACCATCACAGCAATATTAACAAGAGATTATCCGCTTGTAGTCGGTTCTGTCTTCATTTCCGGAATTTTTGTTCTTCTAGCAAATTTTCTTGCCGATACTGTTAAGACAAAATTTGATAAAAGATTAAACTCGGAACTGGCATGATGAAGAAAATTCAAATTTGGCATTTTCTTCTATCGCTCACTCTATTGGTAATCATTATGAGGTTTTCGGAATTAACCGGCTCATTAAGATTATTTTACAGTTTTGTCATGCTAGCTTTTAATAAGACTAATATTGTCAATCAATTTACTTTTGAAATAGCCGACCAGTTTATTTCGGCAATCGGGATAATCCTTTTATTGGTTATTTTACTTTTATTAAAAGAAAGATTAGGTTTTTTCAAAACCAAGCTAAAGCCAAGCAATGCTATAGCAACAGCTATCTGTTTTATTTTTATTTTCGCTCCATTAATTGCTGTCTATAATCCGAATCTTCAATTCGACCTCTCAGTCGCAAAAAGTCTTTCTCCCCTTTCATCTAAAGTGCTGGTTCAAATTGATGAGAACAAAACATCAATAGATAATAAACTTACACGGTATTATAACCAGAGAATGAATTTGCTTCGCGACGTTGTTGATGATAAATATTTTTTATGCGACAGTATAAAATCTAACGGTAAGATTAAAATATTTCAGAAGACTAAAGAATTTGAATTGCAGAATGTATCCGGCAGTAAGATAGACGCCGGCACTATTATATTTTTATTTGGTACAGATGAGTACGGACGCGATCTGTTTTCAAGAATTATTTACGCAACACGGCTTTCTACTTTAATCGGTATTTCGGCAGTTATAGTTACACTTCTTATCGGCGGGCTGCTGGGATTTATCTCCGGGTATTTTTCCCGGAATGTTGATATTCTTCTCAATCGTTTTACAGAGATGCTTCTCGCATTCCCGACAATATTTTTAGTCATTCTATTTTTAGCTTATTTCGGTAATTCTCTTCTTAATGTAATTATCATACTCGGCATTTCCGGCTGGAAAACTTTGTTTAAAATCGTAAGAGGTGAAGTTATTTCTCTAAAGCACAAAAATTACATTATCACTTCTCAATTGTTAGGGATGAGTAAATTAAAACTCCTTAGAAAAGATTTTCTTCCTCTCCTCCTTCCTTCATTATTGGTAAACCTTGTATTTCAATTTGCCAATGTTGTCATTGCAGAATCTTCACTCAGTTATTTAGGATTAACCGGTAATCACTTTTATCCAACATGGGGCGCCATGATATTGGAAGGTCAGTATTATCTTAATCAAGCGTGGTGGATAGCCGCATTCCCTTCCTTCTTCCTTGTGATAACTTTGCTTAGCGTTTATAGTTTAGGAAAAGAATTACAGTTAAAAGTAAATCCTTTCATTACAGATTAATAAATAATTTTCTCGAATTTTAAAATCTTAAAGCCGGGACTTGACATCGAGACCCGACCTTTAAGAATAAGTTATCATAAACCATTATCATACTGAATCGCTTTCTCTTTTGATTTCTTAGAAGGCTTACCTAAATGATATGTAACTCCAAGATACATTATTTGTGAATCCCTGCTGTTTTTTGTGTTCTGCTTTAGCCAGGAAGTATCAAGATTCATCTCACGGTTTAATGATTTGAAAAGATCGGAGATAGTAAAGACCAAAGAAAGTTTATCGTCAAATAGATCCTGCCGCAATCCAAGATTGACTACAAAACTCGGTTTGTATTCTCCCTGTGGTGTTAACCTGGATGATCTATAATTGGAATTGAATTGGATCATTGTTGTTGATGAAAGATTTGCGTTACAGCTCATATTAGCGCTCCAAGTAACAGTGGATTTATTATTGCTGAATCCAAGATTGGAAGCGTCGATCTGTTCATAAAAAGCATTGCCGCTCAAATTTGCCGTTATGAAGTTTCCATAACCGCCGGAGAAAACAACTTCAAAGCCTGCCGATTGATCTGAAGATAAATTTTCGCGTGTGGTCAAGAGAGTTGTATCGTTCAATGCTTTTGTAACCGTTGTCATTCCGTTATAACAATTTCTATAAAAGAAGCTTGGTACAACAGTTAAAAAGTCAGATTGCCATTGAAATCCGAATTCCACAGAATGAATAAATTCCGGTTTAAGATTTGGATTTCCCGCTCTAATATTTCTCGGGTCCTGATATTCAGGGAACGGATTGAGATCATCACCTTCGGGCCTGTTTGCACGCTTGCTGTAATTCAATTGAAGTTGTATCAGATCGCTTAATTTGTAACTAAGATGAAGAGTTGGGTACACGTTGAAGTAATTATTTGTAAGAATGGTATTCGTTGAAACCAAATTAGCTTTAATGAAAGACTGCTCAGCACGTAAGCCGCCTAAAACACCAAACATGCCGAAAGAATTTGAATAAGTACCATATACTGCATGTATGTTTTCGTTATATACGAAATGATTCGTTCTATCATTGTCCGGAATAAATTTTTGTTTCAGCGGATCAAAAATTTCGCTCATGTAATCGAGATCAGTTTTACTCAACTCGCCGTTGTAACCGGCTTCAATTGTGGCATCGCGGTTAATCGGATTTGAATATTCAGCCAGAAGTTCGACTTTATTCTCATTCTGTGTCAACTTGGTGTTATCATATGTACTCGAAAGAAGTGGCGTACGATAAATGTTTGTGTAATGGTTATCTTCAACTTCCGGTGAAAATGAATCGGTGATTTCAAATCGAATTTTGTGATCATCGCCGGAAAAATTATGCTGGAAGTATGCCGTTACATCTCCTTCTTTTTCATATTCCGGGTCATATCTTAATCGGTCATAATCCGTGGTTACTATTTGGTTTTGATCTCTCAATACTCTTGATGAAATATCATTGCGTGAGAATCCTCTGTAAAAATAATTGCCTGTTATACCCATACTGTTCGCTTCGTCTGCGGTAATATCTAAACCTAGCATTCCTCCACGTGAAAGCGGACGTGAATACGAACTGCTCTGATCATTATAAAAACCGGATAAATTTTTACCGTCGTTAAATTCTGTTCTAATATCGGATGAATTTTGATTGCGGTCGTCGTGCCTTAAGCTCAAACTTCCAAAGTAATTTATTGTCCCCGGTTTAATATTGAACGTAGTATTTCCGTTATATCTATTTTGGTTACCAATACTCGCGGTAATATTTCCGTTTAGCCCGGTTCCGGTTTCTTTTTTCATTACGATGTTTATAATACCGCTCGTTCCATCGGGTTTATATTTTGCCGATGGATTTGTGATTACTTCAATTCTATCAATTGAGTTTGCAGGCATCTGCTGCAAAACATCAGCTCTCGTCTTTCCCATCAGCGGTGAATTTTTACCGTTTATCAGGATCAGAACATTTGTTGATCCGCGCAGGCTTACATTGTCGTCAATATCTACTTGAACGGAAGGAATATTCTGCAGAAGTTCACTTGCCGTCCCGGTTTTACTCATAACGTCCATTTGCACATTATAAATTTTACGATCGATGGAATTATTAAGCATAATTTTATTTGATGTAACCGTAATCTCATCAAGATTAACTTCGGCAGCTGAAAGAAAAATGTCTCCCCCGCTAATTTCTTTGATTTTAGAAGAGAATGAAACCGCTTTCAAATTTTTAGTACGATAGCCAACTGAACTTACTCTTATAAAATAATTTCCAAACGGTATATCGCTAATTTCAAATTTTCCTTTACTATCTGTCATGCCTCCTGTAACAGCTGTGTTGTCAGAGACTTTCATTAAACTAATGCTCGCAAATTCGATAGGCTGATGATTAGCGGAATCTAATACTGTTCCGGTCAAAGTTCCGGCGTTTTGAGCCATAATGTTTTTAGTTGTTAATAGAATGATTGCTAATAAGATGAAAAGCACTTTGTTCTTCATTTACATCTCCATAGATAGAAAAATTTTCAATCCATATATAAAGAGGAATTTTGAAGAAACTCTGAAGAGATTAGAAGAATTATAATTTGCGAGAAGAACTAATTAACAAGATTGAAATTCACTCTAACGATATGGAACGGTTTTTCAAATAAGTATTCTATTTTGATTTTGTAGAGGTCGCATATCTTCTTGGCAATTGCCAATCCTAACCCTAAAGAGCTTTGAGATTTCTCATCATATGAAAACCTTTTGAAGTAGTTCTCTGGATTTTGCTTCGGCTCTTTCCCATTATTCTTGATTGTCAAAAGAGAACCCGTCAATTCAATAATTAATTCTCCACCGGTTATGTTATGTTTGATTGCATTTGAGATCAAATTGCTTAGGAGTATGTCAATCAAATTCTCATTGAATTCCAATTCAAAACTTGATTGTGTATTGAGGTGAACAACAATTTCTTTTGAATTTGCTATATCAGAGTAATTCTCTGCAACTTTTTCAAGTTTTTCACATAAACGTATTTTACTAGAAGGGAAAAGTTCGGCAGTTTCAAGTCTAGCTAAAAGTATGAGGGAACGGTTAAGTTTGTCAAGCCTGTCTGTATTAGTAATGATAACTTGAAGATTTTCGGTAGTTTCATTATCCATAAATTCCTTTTGAAGCAGCATCTCAGTCTTCGCCTTAATCACTGCAACAGGAGTTTGTAACTCGTGCGCCAAATCTTCCGAGAATTCTTTTAATGATCGGTACTCCTTCAAAGCTTTTCCGGATAAGCCCATAAGGGATTTTTTTAATTCGTTAAACTCGTCAATATTTGAATCATCGAGAACAGGTGGTCTGTTTTTTTGCAGTGAGAATTTTTCTAGATTTTTAAGATTATTGTAAAACGGTTTAAATATTTTTCCTGCCGTGTATCTGTTGATTATTGTAAGTACGATTAGAAGTAGTATAAGAATTGCCGATAAAATTAGGAGTATAGCAGAGAATAGATCTTCCTTTTCTATTAAAGATGCGCGTACGGTTATCTTATAATTTTTATCATTTACTTCTTTATAGACAGTATATTGCCTGTATTCTTCGGTTTCCTTTTTACCTTGGAAATAAATAAGTGTATCCTTATAAGTAGAGCTAAGATGAAGATCGTTAGGAACTGATTCTATTTCAATTAATGGGGAATATTCAATTTTGATTCCCTGGCTCAATTTATACCGCACTTCTTTACTTGTATCCTTCAGCTGTTTATCTGCTCTATCCGCTATAATCCAATCAACCGAAAAATAAATAGCAAACAATCCAGCAATAAAAAGGATTGCCGTATTCATAATGTAGTAAATCGATATTTTATTAAGGAGTTTCATTTCAATGTAAATTTATATCCAATACCGTAAACCGATTTAAGATAATCTTCGGCATTATTTTCTTTTAACTTCTTCCTCAAATTTTTAACATGAGTGTAAACAAAATCGTAGTTATCAAACGCGTTCGCGTTTTCTCCCCATACATGCTCAACTATTGCTTCTTTATTCAATACTCTTTCTTTATTACTTATAAAAAATAAAAGGAGATCAAATTCCCGTCGCGTAAGTTCTACTTGCGTTTGATTGATCAGCAGTTCCCTCTTGTCGATGTCTATAGTCAGTTCGTTTATTTCAATTCTATTCCCGCCGTCGAATTGTTTTCGTCTGATCAGAGATTTAATCCTAGCATTCAACTCTGCAAGATGAAACGGCTTGGTAATATAATCATCCGCACCTGTGTTAAGCCCGTAAATCTTGTCGTCTAGAGATTCCTTTGCTGAAATTATTATAATTCCGCATTGCCGATTCACCTCTTTAATAATTTTTATTAGGTCGAGACCGTTTCCATCGGGCAGCATCAGATCAACCAGTGCGCAGTCATATTCATAAATATTTATAAGACTTAATGCTTCTTCGTATGTAAATGCGTTATCAATATTGTACTGTTCCTCTTTTAGATAAGAGGAGATTGTTTTGGCTAAATCCTTTTCATCTTCTATTAGAATAAGTTTCATAATGAAATATAAGGAATCAATTCTGAAGAAATTTTGGAGAGGACCGATTTATTTTTTAAGACATGATCTAATTCGAAAGGTATATTAGTTAAGAATTTAAGTGATATTTTCGATTACCAAAGATTATATCAACACATTCACTATCAAAAAGAAAGGATATTCAATTCGTTTGATCACTATGAGTAAGGATAATAAAATATTACTTCCGGCATATATGAATGCTTTGGAAAATTAATATTTTCAGAAAAGAAATGAATTTGAACTATTAACCGGAAAAAGAATAATATGTAAATGTTTTTCTATGTACCGTTCCGCTTAACAATCAAAAATTTATCGCCGTATCGGATTGGCATACTGAATTCATGAGTATTTAGGCTTTTTAATTCTTTCTGTAGATAATCCGGATAAATATGAATATCCACACTCTCAACTTTGCCTCTATTTATTCTGGATGGATTAATAGAATATTTCAGAGCTAGATCCCCGAAATCCTGACCTTTCTTCAGCGCTTCATACACCTCATTTGCCTGGACAATATTCTCACATAATATCTCTGAGAATGAGAGATAAAGCGGTTCTCCAATTTCAATTCTGATATTCTGCTGGATCCAAATACTGCGGGGATGATTATTAACCAACGGAGGCGCATATTTCCATTTTTTGAGTGACTCAATCAACTTCATATCCCATGAATGATCTCCACTGGATCTTAGCAATTTAACTTCAATAACTGAACCATTTTGATTGATCAACATCAATGCCGATATTCTAAAATTCGGTTTGTAAATTTCTTGCAGTACGGTAGGCAACGGATACTTTTCTAATAGTTCCAGCCTGGTAGAGTTAGTTTCATTTTGCGGTATCGAACTGCAGCTTATTGTAATGATTGAACAAAATAAGAAAACAATATTTTTCATTTTACACCTCTTTATAAAAGGTATTAAATAATATTGTCTCTGATTAATGATAGGGACAGACAGTAACCGGATAAAATATAACAAAATTCTATCTCAAGTACAGTCCCATTGGGATGTATCCAAGATCAATGAGGTTGTTAACGATAAATTATCAATTGGAGAGGTCAATTCATCTTCGGTCTAAATTATTTTATCAGAATCATTTTTTTAGCTTCTGTATATTCATTAACCTGAATTCTATAAAAATAAATTCCGCTCGGAATATTTTCCCCGTCAAAATCTACCGTATAACTGCCGGGCGATCTAAAGTCATTTACTAAAGTCGCAATTTTGTTTCCAAGCAGATCAAATACATTTAATGAAACTTTCCCTGAAGTAGAAATTTGATATTTTATTTTTGTACTTGGATTAAATGGATTAGGATAATTTTGCGAAATTGAATAGTTGGTAGGAATTTCTTTTTTGTTTAGATCATCCGAGACAGAAGTGATGCCGTCTCCCTTAAGACAACGTACGCTAAAAGCTGCTTCCTTACCATTTAAATAGAGAAGAATATTGCTATCACTATATCCCAACTCAAGAACATTAGTATAAGTTGAATTGTAATCAGTTGAACTCCAGAGCCAGATATAAACTCTCAAATGACTGAAGTAATATGATTGACCGTTAAAGCCGCGACTGCCTGAAAGCAGTGCCGAAAAACCGCTTGTATTAGTTCCGGCACCGATACCAATTCCTTGACCCTGACCGATTTCTTTTAATGAGTTGCCGTCATTATTAACCGCAGATCTCAATTCCGTTAATTCATCCAAAGTCGGTAAATGCCATCCGCCAGGACAAATGCCCTGTACTTTGTTTCCGCTTGATGTATACTTCATTGCTTCATTCCAAGAATATAACCCGCCATACTTCTCACAATTTGAAAGATCATCTTGATAACAATATTTTTCTATTACATTGTTGTTAGCCTGGCTTTGATTGCCGTTTATCATGTTACCAATATCTATATTTTCTTTCAACCAGCATTGATTCCCTACTTGTATTGTATTGTAAGTCTTACCAGCATATGTTATTGTGGGTGTGCCGGAACAAGGACTTTGTGCATAGTAAATTGTTGCCGAGACAAATAAGAAGAAAAACGAAAGTATTTTTTTCATTAAAATCCTATATAATCAAGGTCGCTCTTGAGTTCATATTGATTGGTCGATATGACCGAAATTGTTTTGGTAAAAATAATCGATAAGCGAGTCAATTTCAAGAGTTTTCAGTCCGATTAAGATCACATCATTATTGCACATAGACAAAGACCGGATGGTTTATCCTCTTAATAAATAATTTTTCATTTAAGAAATAAAATAATTTATTTTCAGTTCGATAATACATCGTCATATTCTATCCGAGGATTATTTGGTCAAAAATCTGAAAACACTTTTATTAGTTGAGGACGACGAACTACTTGCTATGACTGAGACTCGGTGGCTAAGTAAAGCGGGTTACAAAATCATCCACACCTCTACCGGTGAAAAAGCGATCGAATTTATTAATGCACAAAAAGACGAGATTGATCTTATCCTAATGGATATCAACCTTGGCAGTGGAATCGATGGAACCGAAGCCGCCCGTGAAATTTTACGCATGAATGATATTCCTCTACTATTTCTTTCTTCCCATACAGAAAAAGAAGTTGTTGAAAAAACCGAGAAGATAACATCGTATGGATACGTTGTAAAAGATTCAAAAGACGTTGTACTGTTAGCTTCCATTAATATGGCATTTAAACTTTTCAACGCGAATAAAGCGCTAAAAGCAAAAGAAGAAGATCTTTTGAAAAGCCAGACCAGATTGAAACGTGCCGAATTTATTTCGCAAGCTGGTAATTGGGAACTGCACTTAAAAAGCGGAACAGTCATCGCTTCCGAAGGTGCGTTAAGAGTCTATGGCTTTGGTAATCTGAAATTGAAAATATCTGATATTCAAAAATTGGTTCTGCCAGAATACCGGGAAGAGCTTAATACCGCTCTCCAAAATTTGATCGATCACGATGTGCAATACAATGTTAAATTTAAAATCAAGAAAGCAGACAGCGGTGAAATTGTTGACATCCATTCAACTGCTGAATATGATAAAAAAGAAAATGTTGTTTTCGGAGTTATAAAAGATATTACCCTTCATAAAATTGCGGAAGATGCCGTTAAATACGAACGCAACCTTTTAAGATTATTGATAGATAACATTCCCGACCAGATATTTTTCAAAGATTCTGGAAGCTTATACTTGCTTAATAATGCAGCGCACCTCCGCTCTATGGGCGCTCTCACACAATCAGAAGTAATTGGGAAAAATCCATTTGATTTCTTCCCAGAAGAATTAGCACAAGAATTTTGGAATGAAGAACTTGAGCTTCTTAAAACCGGAAAAGCAATTTATAACAAAGAAGAAGTAAGAGTAAACCAAGAAACATTAGAGAATGAATTCTACATTACAAATAAGATTCCGGTTTTAGGTCACGAAGGAAAAGTGAACGGAATTATAGGGATAAGCAGAAATATCACCAACATTAAAAAACATGAATTGGTTATTCAAGAAAATGAAGAGAAGTATAGACAGCTCTTTGAATCAGATTTGGATGCACTCTTTTTAATTGAAACCGAAACCGGAAAAATACTTGAAGCAAATAAAGCAGCATCTGCTCTTTACGGATATAGCCATGATGAATTGCTTATGCTTTCGGATATCGATCTTTCCGCTGAGCCTAGAAATACTAAAATGTTTAACGCCAGTAATGATTCAAAAAGACATTTAGAAATTCGAATAAATAAGAGAAAAGATGGTACCGCTTTTCCCGCCGAAATTGCCCGCAGTTCTTTTGATTTTGTGAACCGCAAAGTACATCTGGCCTCTGTTAGAGATATAACCGAGCGCAAAAAGGTTGAACAATTATTACTTGAAAGTGAACAGCGATGGAAATCAGCTATTGAAGGAAATAACCAAGGACTGTGGGATTGGAATTTGGTTTCAGACGAAGTTTATTACTCCCCTCTTTGGAAACAGATGCTTGGATATGAAGAGAAAGAAATTGAGAATAATTTAAATGCTTGGACTAATTTAGTTCATCCGGATGATCTACCTTATGTAATGAAGGAAGTAGAAAAACATGTCAGCGGTATTAGCCAAGTCTATATCTCTGAACATAGAGTAAAATGTAAGGACGGATCTTATAAATGGATCCTCGACCAAGGTAAAATCTTAAGCTATAACGAAAGCGGCAAACCGCTAAGAATGATCGGCACACACACGGATATATCAAACCGCAAAAAAACTGAAGAGCAATTATTCGAGATAAATGAAATATTCAGATTGTTCATTAAATATAATCCTCTCTATGTATTTATAAAAGATAGCGACATCAAACCGAATTATTTAAGCGACAATTATGAAAAAATGCTGAACCGTCCTTTGGATGAGATATTAGGAAAAACTATGGATGAGTTGTTCCCCTCCGAACTCTCTAAAAAAATGATAGAGGATGATAAACGAATTTTAAGCGAAGGAAATTATCGAGAGTTTATTGAAGAATTAGACGGTCGAACATATTCTTCAATTAAGTTTCCAATCTTTATTGATGGAGAACCAAAATATTTGGCTGGTTATACGATTGATATAACCGAACGCACAAAAATTGAAATGGAACTTGAGAATCAAAAAAGATTTTTTGAACAAATGTATCTGCAATCCGCCACAAGTACTCAGATATTAGATAAAGACGGCTGGTGCCTACGCATTAATCCTAAACTTACAGAACTATTCGGGGTTGAACCGGAACATATCGAAGGTCACATTTATAACATCTTTGAAGATGCCGAGATAAAAAGGAACGGGATTGATAAAATTTTGCGCAGAGTTTTTGATGAGCACAGAATTGAACAATGGGAAATCTATTTTGATATTGGTATAGCTGCAGATTCTCAAAATATAGAAGTGAAAGAAAGAAAAAAGAAATGGTATTCCAATACCGCAGCGCCGATAGTAGATGGTGAAGGGAATCTTCTCTACGTAGTTATTCAACATGAAGATATTACAAAACGTAAACTGGCAGAGGAACAATTAAAAGAATCTGAACAAATTTTTGCCGCAGCTTTTCATAACAGTTCGTCTTTGATTTCCCTCACAACTATGAAAGATGGAATTTATATCGATGTTAATGATACATTTTTAAAAATCTCGGGTTACTCGCGCGATGAAGTAATCGGCAATAGTTCCAAAAAATTAGGACTGTTTGAAAATCCTCAAGAACGAGACAGCATAACAGAAGAATTAATGAGAGACGGAAACATATCGGGGCGAGAATGTCGGTTCAGAATAAAATCCGGGAAAATCATAACAACAATCATTTCAAGTGCAATTATTAATATAAAAGGTGAAGCATGTTTACTTTCGACCGTAATTGATATATCGGAACGAAAAATGATGGAAGAAGGATTAAGAAAATTCAAGATGAGCATTGAGCGTTCTGAAGATGCAATATTTATCACCAATGAAAAAGGAGAAATTGAGTACGCCAACAGTTCATTCGAGAAAGTTTATGGTTTTAGTCCCAACGAAATAATTGGAAAAACACCAAGCATTTTAAAATCTGGACTTATACCACCAAGCGTTTATGAAGAATTCTGGTCGAGGTTATTATCAAACCAAGCGGTAATAGGAGAAATAAAGAACAAAAGAAAGGACGGGCGGGTAATAACGGTTGAGGGTTCGAATAATCCGATAATGAATGATAAGGGCGAGATCATTGGTTTTCTAGGAATTCACCGGGATATATCGGAGCGGAAACGCGATGAAGCAATACAAAAAGTTATTTACAACGTTACGGCAGCAGTTACAACTACAAAAAATGTTGAAGAGTTAATAAGTATCACCAGAGATCAATTAGGAACTCTGATGGATACAACTAATTTTTATATTGCTTTCTATGATGAAGCGACTGATATGCTTTGGACACCTTATGCTAAAGATGAGAAGGATGAGATAGCTACGTGGCCCGCAGAAAAATCTGTAACCGGTCTTGTTACGAAAAATAAGAGATCAATTATTGCGACCAGAGACGACGTATTAGCAATGGTCAAGGCTGGGCTCATAGAGATGATTGGGACTCCATCGGAAATATGGATCGGAGTTCCATTAAAGGTAGACGGGAAAGTAATAGGTGCAATTGTACTGCAAGATTATTATGACCCGAATGCATTCGACTCCAAAAGCATTGAAATTTTAGAATTTATTTCGGGACAGATTGGAATTTCTCTTCAACGAAAGCAAATTGAAAAGACTTTACAAGAGAAGCAGAACATTCTTTCCGAGGCACAGAGAATAGCACATATTGGGAGCTGGAATGCCGTTATAGAAAATGATAAGGTCTCCTGGTCAGATGAGACGTACAATGTTTTCGATGTTACTCCAGGGGTATTTGAACCATCTTTGAATTCAATATTAGAACTGATCCACCAAGATGATAGAAATCGTTTCAAAGAATCGATTGAAAAACAATTCAACGGAGAGAAGGAAAAAGGAGTTGAGTTCCGGGTCAAAGTTCGTGACAACTCAATGCGTTATTTAAGCCTTACCGGGGCACCTACTTTTGATGAAATAGGAGTTGTAAACGGAGCTATCGGTGCAGTTCAGGATATAACTGAACGAAAAGAATCCGAGGCACAGCTCCAAAGATATATGGAAGAACTTAAAGCCATCAGCGCAACTAAAGATAAATTCTTCTCGATTATTTCACATGACCTTAAAAATCCGTTTCATTCAATAAATAGTGCTCTAAAGATCATGATGAGTGAGCGTGAAAATATGCCTGAAGAAGAAAGAATAACATTCTTACAGGGGATTCTGAATACATCAAATAGAGCTTATCTTCTCCTTGAGAATTTATTGCTCTGGTCCAGAAATCAGATGGGTCAAATAGAATTTATGCCAGAGAAAATTCAGCTCTCCGAGATTATACTTGCTACAATCGGGTTAACTAAGAACAGTTCGTCTCTAAAGAATATTACACTTTGCCACAATGTAAGCGATGAGATATTTATCATAGCTGATAGGAATATGCTCGAAACTGTGCTTAGAAATTTATTGACCAATGCCATTAAATTTACAAATGAAAACGGTAAAATTGATATTTCAGCTAATGCGGTTGATAATCAATTTGTAGAAATCAGTATAGTTGATAATGGTATTGGCATTGAACCGGGAAACATTGAAAAACTTTTCAAAATTGATAAGCCATTTTCAACACAAGGGACGAAGAGCGAATCCGGTACCGGGTTGGGATTAATTCTCTGCAAAGATTTTATTGAAAGAAACGGCGGAAAAATTTGGGTTGAAAGTGAATTTGGAAAAGGAAGTAAATTTTCTTTTACCTTGCCAATCTTCACAGAAAATTAATTATTAATAAAACCGCCCCGAAATCACAAGGGCGGTTTTCAAAAGAGGAGTAAAATTTATAAACAATTTTACTTAAGAAGATTCATTTTTATTGTCTGAATATATTGTCCGGCTTGCATCCTTGCAAAGTAAACACCACTGGCAACTCTGCTGCCAAGTTCATTTGTACCATCCCATACTGCTTGAAAGGTACCATTATTAAATGATTCATGATCTACGATTGTTTTAATAACACTTCCTTTTATATCATAGATAGCCAAATGAACTTTATCATTCTGCGGAAGAGAAAATCGGAGAGTTGTACTAGGGTTAAACGGATTCGGATAGTTCTGGGATAATTGATAATTAGCAGGAATTTGCGATTCATGTGTAACAGAAGTTATTGCCCCATGCTCATTTCCGTGGCATTGTACGCAATTCATTTGTGTATTAACATCGTTAAAAAGAGCTGCGCCGTGACATGATTGGCACTGTGCAACTTTAGGATCGGTTACAAAAGTTGAAACAAATGTCTTAGCAAGTTTAGCATTTAAAAGTTCGGCAGTTTTTGCTGTAATATCGCCTGCAAGTCGCGCACATCTTTCTTTTCTTTCCGTATCACCAACTTTTTTCTTTGCAATTGTACACCATTGACTTACGGATGCATGGCACAGAACGCTACCGCTGACAGTTCCGACTAAAGCGTTATTATATTTTTTGTCCTGATATTTACCGTCAATTGCTGTTTGATTCGCTTTTTGAGTAGGCATTTCCGCAGCAGCAGCCCATCCCCAAATTTCATTTATCAATGCACCCGAATCAGCTTTTGATGTTACAAGACTGATTATTGCAGCAGCTCCATTGACAGCACCACATAATGTACCCCAACCATTTCCGCCGCCCCGTCCAAAAAGCATCACTTCCATCGGCATATTAGCCCATGGATCAGGCATTTTCTCTTTCAGCGCTTCCGTAAAAGCACCGAATACACCTGCGCAACAATCTTTATCAGAATAATATAAGTGATGCGCTTTTAGTCTTACATATTCCGGATCTAAAGCCAAATATGGCCAAGGCCATGTTGTTGCTTTATCATTTGCTAAAATTTTTCCGCCGGCTAAAATATCTAAGCCGGCAACTCCGATTACTGCACCAACAGCGTACTTTGACGAATTCGTCAAAAAATCTTTTCTTGTAATTTCATTTGCCATTTCTCTCTCCTTGATGTTGTTCGTTTATTTTTGAAGTTAGTATTTGAATGATTTGTTCTAAACGCATTTCATTTTGATTTACTTGATAGGCTTTTGTAAAATAGCTTAGAGATTGGTTAATATCGCAGTAGAGCCAGAGTATACCTAATTCAATAAATAATTCATATTGATTATATCTTTCAGCTTTCCCGCTTTCAATTTTAACTACAAGATCAGCACATGGGCAGTCTTCTTCTTCCGGTTTAGTATCAATAATGCAGTCAATATTTTCTTTGATCAAAGAAGTAAAAAGATCAAGAGCTTTGTCAATATTCTTGGTTTGCGTATAACAAATAATCAATCTCTTTTTTGCGCATAGGTTATTTGGGAATTTCTTGTAAGAATTTTCCAATTCTTGAAGTGCAAAAGAATAATTGCCGTTAAGAAAATGATAATTACCTAGCATTTCGCTCATACTTTTAGAAAGGCAAATTACTTGCCACGAATCACTTGGTAATAACCAATTATTGAGTTGATAAACGAAAGGTTTATAGTGTTCATAGAATTATGTGTTGCACTGGATGCAACACTTTCTCGTAAGGTATTATAATCAAATGATTTGAAGACTTAAAACATATTGTTGCAATGCAACACTTTAGTTATTGTTCGGGCCATCATTCTTAAGGTAACGCCAGAGAGTTGATCGATCTACACCAAGAATTTTTGCAACTGCAGTTTTATTCCATCTATTATCTTTTAAAAGTTGGATTAAGTCATCGTTGTCAATTTTACTGAGTGATCTCTTTGTTTTACCACCACAGTTAGTATCATTACTTTGTCTAACTGTCGGAGGCAAACAACAACGACAGATAGCATTTTCTTTTTTTGCCCTAATTACTCCGTACTCAATAATACTCTCAAGTTCGCGCACATTCCCCGGATATTCATAATTCATTATTGAGTCTAATGCCTCTTCTTCTATTTCGTGAATTTTTTTATTATAAATAATATTGTACTTTTTAATGAAGTGCTTTACTAAAAACAAAATATCATCTTTTCTTTCTCTCAATGGGGGAATTTCTACAGGTATTACATTTAGTCTAAAAAAAAGATCTTCTCTAAATTTCCCACTACTGATTGCATTTTTTATGTTGGAATTTGTTGCGGCAATAATTCTTACATCAACTTTCTTTGTAACGGATTCTCCCAATCTTTCAAATGTTCCTTCTTGAATGACTCTAAGCAATTGTGTCTGCATCTGAAGAGGCATTTCAGCTATTTCATCTAAAAAAATTGTCCCCTTATCGGCCAATTCAAATCTCCCAATTCGATCTTTTACAGCATCTGTGAAAGCACCTTTTACATGCCCGAATAATTCACTTGCCAGCATGTTGTGAGGAATAACAGCACAATTAACCTTTATGAATTTCTCATTCTTGCGGCGGCTGGTACTTTGAATTGCATTTGCAATCATTTCTTTGCCCGTTCCGGTTTCTCCTTGAATCAATACACTTACATCAGTATCCGCAATCTCATTAATCAGATTAAATATATCTATCATGCTTTTACTATGACCAACAATTCCATAAAAATTTGTAGTAGCAAGAAATTTTTCTATATCAATCAGTAAAGATGCGTCAAGAAATGAAACCACACCGCCTACCGGCTCATCTAAATTATTTTTTAGGACTGCAGCGTTCATCTTAAGAGGAATTGTTTTTCCATTAACACATGAAAATTTTGTCTCAAGATTAAATACGCTTTTTCCGGATTGTAAAGTTTTGGCTATAGGGCAGTCAGTGGAACAGAGTAACGTATTAAAAACAGTCTTACATGTTTTACCTATTACATTTTCTTTCTCAATTCCTAATATCCTTTCGGCAGCTCGATTGAAGAAATTAATTTTGAAATTTTTGTCAACGGTGAAAATTCCTTCAGCCAATGAATCTAATATTTCATTCTGAGTATTAGCTTCCATACTTTCCTTTATATTCAGACACTAATATCGATTGCTCTTAATTTGCTGCCTTAATTTACTAAATCTTATCATTTTTTCTACGAATAATTAATTTTTACATGAGGTCAATTAATGATTTTTCAGCAACATGTTATTTTTCCCTCTGGAAACAGGGAAGGACGGAATGTATCACATAATTATTATTTATAAAATAAAAAACCCTTGCAACTTATGTAGTTACAAGGGTTTGTATTGTGGGGGCTGATGGGTTCGAACCACCGACCCTCTGCTTGTAAGGGGGATGGATACTTTTCAAAAATATCTTTTACGAGCATTTTCGAATAACTACTATGGAAAGTACATAGGATTCTGGAGTCTAACATGTACCTTGTTAAACAACCAGAGAGATCACCCTACTATCAATTAATCTACCTGAGAGATGGAAAGTTATCTTCTAAATCAACAAAGTGTACAAAAAAAAAAGATGCTTTGAAATTCTTGAATAACTTCAAAGCAGATCCTGCAGAAGATATTCTAAGGGCTCCAATACTATTTTCTAAATTCAAAACTGAATACGAACAGTTTGTTCAGACTTCTTTTTCTAAAAGTTATCTGAGAAATGTTCGTTCATCACTTGCTCAATTCTTAAAGTATGCTGGTGATAAGCAGCTAGATGAAATTAGTTTACGTGTATTAGAAGCTTTCCTTCTCTTCATATTCAGCAGATCAAAGCACTCTGCATTTTTGTGTTATAGAAATCTAAGGGCTGCATTTAACAAAGCGATTGAATGGGATTACCTCGTTGATAATCCTTTCCGGAAATTTCGTTTTCCCAAACTACCAAAGGTTTACCCGGCTTTCATTTCTGATGTTGAGTTTGTAAAGATCCTAGAGAAGGTAAGAACAAATTTGTTGAAAGATGTATATGTAACTTTATTTCATACTGGCATGAGAGCTGGTGAATTAACAAATCTGAGATGGAATGATGTAGATCTTGAGAATAGAATAATCACGATTCGAAATACACTCGAGTTTTCAACTAAGGGAAAGAAAGACAGAATCATTCCGATAAACGATAAGTTGCTGGGGGTTCTACAGAAACATTTTCCAAAGATGATCAATTTGAATAAACCTCATTTTGTATTCGAAAGAATACCCGGCTTCAAACTTACGATCGATTACTTGAGCAAGCATTTCAAAAAAGCCGTACGCGCTGCAGAGATGAATGATCAGATCCACCTTCATACCTTGAGGCATTCTTTCGCAAGTAACTTAATTCAGAAAGGCGTTAGCTTGTATGTGATTAAGGAATTGCTGGGTCACGAGGATTTTAAAACAACACAAATATACAGTCACCTGCAGCATCAGAATCTAGCGGATGCTGTAAATTTATTAAATTAACTTAAGGAAGCTTATCCCCATTCTTTCGAAATCATTTATCAATAAATCTGGAGGAGTAATTATATGGACGAATTGATTCTAGTCGGTAAACGCAAAAGAGAATTTACACCCAGGATGAAGGAGATTATGAATCTATCCAGACCTGGTGTTAAAAACAAAGAGATAGCCGAACAGCTAGGTGTTTCGGTAAACAATATTAATGTAATGAAAACAAAAATTAACAAGAGATTGAGATTGCAGAAAGGACTTGCCAAATTGAAGTAGTAAACTGATAACGAAATTCAATAGTTCGATCTGATAGTTCATCGAATATGATCCGCCAATCAGTATAAGAAGAAACAATTATGTACATTACTTCCAACAAAATAATAGGGGTAGTTATGAAAAAGTATTTACTTTTAATTTTTCTTTCTGGATTACTGTCATTATCGTTCGCTCAACAACAACCCATATCAAAAGAAGAACCGAAAACAAAACTTGAAAAATTTATAAGTAAAGAAGGAAATCTAATAATCAAAGAAGTTCTAGAATCACAAACACTTAAAGGAAATTTGTCAACACAAATAACATTTAAAAGCATGAAAATTTCTCAACCAGGGCAAGAGACTAATACAATAAAAGGGATAAAAATTGGGATTGCAGAGCTTTCCAGGTCTCGTAGTGAAACGATCGCTTTTTTAGATATAGATGAAATAGAAAGTTTAATTAAAGCAGTTGATTATATAATTGAATCGGGTATAAAATTAAAAGCTGAAAAGAAATATATTGAAGTAATTTTCAAAACACGCGGAGATTTCGAACTTGGCATCTTCATAAAAGAAGATGGAGAGACAACGCTTTTCGCAAATATCAATAAATATCCTTATCCATCATACTATGCGGATCTAGAAGATATTAATCAAATCAAAACGATTCTTTCTTCTTTGTCAAAAACTTTATTATAAAAAGAAACAGTTATAGAATTATTCGGTTTATCTTGAAAAGATTGATTAAACGTAACTTCTACTTGTCACACCCTCAGCCTAAAGATTTTTCTTGAATGAAATCGTTCTTATTGCTATGTTGTGAGTGACAGAATTCCAAAAGCGGGCCCCTTCACGTAAGAAAGGATTTTTTATTTTAAATGATACATCAAAACAGAAATATAATATGTCTCGAGATCCCGGTATCCGTGAGGACCGGAAGGCTTCTTTTGGAGCCTTGTCAATCTCGAGACTTTTTTATTGACTAAATCCAAAAGGAGTAAGTATGGCAACTCAAAAATCTAAACCAGTCGCAGATCTATTCAGAATAAGATTTCAAAACAATGTTGGTGATAGCGATTCAGAAACTATCGAGAAAAAAGTTGAAGGGACTGTCTCTTCATTCGATTTAGCACATATCAATGAGTACCTAGGAAAAATTATCGACATTACACCGTTAAGACCAGGTAGTGGATGGACAATATTTGGATGCATTCATAAAGCACAATTTATTTTACAAATACTTGAGGAACATTTTTCTTTCGATCTGCATAAGGAACTAGAAGTCGAGGAAGATAATCATGAATTGTATGATGCGATTAACACACTCGATAGTGTTATTGATCAGTTGAATATTGCTAAGGAAGAATTACAAATGCATTTGAGCTATACTGAAGCAAAGGAAAATGAACCAGATTAGATTAATTTAATACACCCTCAGCAATGGTGATAATTGCTGAGGGTGAATATTTGAATCATTTAATAAACGGCGACTTAGATGGATTCTAAACAAGATATTTATGAATTCTTTTTTGGTATTCGAGAAGCAAACACAAAGCGTATCAAGGGCTATCGAAATACTACAATTGAACTGGAAAATAAAATTTTTGATTTAGTATTCGAAAAGCTTTACCTCCACTTGGTCTATTTTTTTAAAAATAATCCTTCATTAAAATGCGATTTTGATAATGAGACAATTGAAGAGGGTAGCTATAAATTCAGAATATATTTATCAATAAGAGATAGAATAATTTCCTTTATTGAATCGAAAATGCCACCACAAATTGAAAGCTCTACTATCTACACAATTAATTATTATTCGCTGAATCCAGAAAACGGCTTCGGTATACAAAAACAAAAACATGCTGAGATTAAACCTGCCAGTAAATCACTTTACAACAAATCAATTGATATCTATTTGATTGATGTTAAAGAATTACTAAATGAAATTGATTTAAAACATCTTTCCTTTATTGAAGATATCTCAAATCATTTGGATAGTGTTGCTAAGATGAAAAACATTCCAAAAGTAAATGAACATATAATAATTAAAAAAGCTCGTGATCTGTACAAGCAAAAAACGAAGAGTAAGAAAAAGAAGGACAATAAATATTCTAGAAGAGAAGCATTGATTGAAGCGAATGAAATTGAAGGGTATCTATTTAAGGAGATTGAAATTTCTACAATAAAACATCGTAAAGAAGAAAAACTATTGTACCTGGAGAGTAAAAAGTTTACAAAATCGTTAGAGGATAAATGGGATATTCGTTTTGAAGTTGAAGAGAAAAACAAGATGAAAGAAAGAAGCGATAAAAAGAAAGGGGGTACAAATAGGTTTTAATTTACTCTGAATTGCCATACAAGCAAATTGCCGACGTAATAAATGGTTGAATGTTAGAAGAAATAGTATAACAACCATTTGAATTATTTATCTCGGCGACACAATAAGATTTTGATTTACTTAATGGAAAGCCGTTCTCATGAATTCGCGGAGTCGCCGCCGCGAAGAATGAAGCGGCTTTCCCTTTATAAGGAGTTCCATCATGATCAACAAGGCAAATGTTGCGAAACCTCCAAAGCTCACAAAATCAGAAATGCTGTGGGCAAATCTATTCCAAACAAAACTCAAAAATTCAATTACAGTTGGAGGACTAATCACTCAATTACAATCCTATCCAGCTGATGTAAAGATTTATTTCAGCGGTTTGGATTACTCCCGAATGAAGCAACGCGGGGAATTCGTGCAGATGGAATTTGGACAGCAAGTATATCTGAACAAAAGACGCAAAATAGTTATCGAAGAGATCCGTGAGGGACAATCATGAAAAATATAACCGAACTTGGAGAACCATTAAGATCCGCAATAGTGATTTTGAATGACCTCCAAATACAGATTGCAGAAATGCCCAAGCCAGAGAACCGGAAAGAAGACCTCCTAAGAGAAATGGCCCACCTAAACGTTTGTGCAGCTACTAATGCCCTCCTTGGTGTGAACATGCTTCTAGTTAATCTGGATACCACTGATGAAGCAATCCTTCAGTTTGCAGTTGATTCGACGAAGGAAGTACTTAATAAACTTAAACAACAATCTTGAGGTACAAATGGCACGCGAGTTAAAAATGACCGATCAGAACAAAATTATTGTGTTTGATAAACTGACCGGCACCCGGCTGGAAATATACTACAGCACAATAACCTCTACCGATCGAATAAAGTATAAGAGTGAAATTCTAAATGTGTTGACAAAATCACACGACCTGGAAGAATCAATTAACCTTCAGCTTATATGGGCTGAGAAGAAAATTACTGGCTTCAGGAAAGGCGATTTTACTCTTGATGGGAAACAGATCTCATCGAACTCTGAAGATGTTGATTATTACCAAGGTTGGTTTGCTGTTCTGAAGGAAACCGCAACGGATATTCTATTGAGCATTATAGACACAATCCTTGGTGAGCCAAGCTATGTATTGAGGAGTGATCCATCCCCTTTTCTTTCAGAAAAGAGCTGATTCACTTTTACGGGAATCAATATCCGGAGACCTGGGAAGAGTGCCTTAAACGTCATGGTAATAATGAAAGTGAAGCCAAGGCAATTTGGAAAAGTTATGAAAGAAATTTCGATAAAGATTATAAACCCGATGCAAGATTATTATTTGCGTTCGAAATGTTGGAACTCCAGCAAGCTGGATTTCCCTTTGATAAAAACGATATCACACTAGAGCAATGGAAATACATTGCAGAGTTAAAATCAGCTATGAATGAATATACTTACAAACAATCACAAAAAAATTAGCATGAATGATTCTTCCCAAATAATGCTAAGCAACAAGAAAGCTGAAGGTGATCTGCTACGGCTTATTCAACGAATTGTTGAGCAAGCTATTAAGGAACAGTATACAATCAATTACGATAACGATAAATTGCTTTGCACCCTTTGCTCTGATTTTAAAAAATATCTAAATGATTTCGGCTACTCATCCAAATATCAATCATCCGTAAAAGCAACCCTCAACAAAGCTGAGTTTCTTTTTGGTCCCGAGAAAAAGATCCACGAAATAACATCCAAGGAAATTGAAGAATTCATTCAGTTTTGTAGACGTAAAGCACCGGCCGGTTATAAAGTTGATTTCAGAAATATAAGAACTCTTTTTTCAAAGGCGATAAGCTGGAACTTAATTAAGGAAAATCCATGTAAACTAGTGAAGCTACCCAAAGAGCAGCAGCAACGCCGTGAGTATCTAACCCTCAGCGAACTTCAAACCGTTCTAACATTCATTCGATTGCAAGTACTCAAAGATATTTATCTGTTCGCCTTCCAAACTGCATTGCGATTAAGTGAACTTCTAAATCTAAGATGGAGTGATGTTTCAATTAACGATGGAATTATCACGGTTGGGAGTGAGAGCTTCCGGACAAAATCAAGAAAAATTAGAACTATCCCTTTAAGCAGCGAAGCAATCGAAATACTAAAGAGAAGATTCCCCAAATACATTAATCCAGTGGATGATTTTGTTTTCACAAAGAAAGAAGGAAAACAATACTCGGCTAATTTTGTTAGTAAAAATTTTAAGCGTGCTCTCCGGAGTGCCGGTATATCAGAGAATGTATGCTTTCACAGTTTGCGTCATTCTTCCATAAGTCATGCTTTGAATAATGGAGCTCCCCTGTCAGCAGTAAAAGACTTTGCCGGGCATTCAAGTATTCAGACCACTCAGAATTATTTGCACACAAACATGGATGATCTGAGAAAGGTATCTCAAACATTCAATAAAGCATCTCAGACGTTAAGTATTGCCGTGGGTGATAAATGAATCGAGCAAGTGAAAGAAACAGCGTGGGATCTAGCTTACAACGCAAAATAGGATATAAATTTATTATAGCTGAGGGTAATCATGCCTGATGTTAGTTGGATAATAATTAAAGCAGATTTTACAGATAACCGTAAATTCATTTTACTCGAGTACGAGAATCCTAAACATCGTGATCTAGCAATAGCCGTATGGGTAAAACTTTTAACAATGGCAGCGCGTTTAAATGGATTCATTTGTTATGATGAGGACACACCTTACACACTTCAGAAGCTCTCAGTGTTGTTAAAAAGGAAACCAAAGCAGATAGAAATTGCATTAGATCTTCTAAAAAAATACAATTTGATTGAGGTAGATGAAAAGTTT
Source organism: Ignavibacteriales bacterium (assembly GCA_026390795.1). Taxonomy (NCBI): domain Bacteria; kingdom Pseudomonadati; phylum Ignavibacteriota; class Ignavibacteria; order Ignavibacteriales; species Ignavibacteriales bacterium. The sequence continues at coordinate 231,674 of JAPLFG010000002.1, read as the reverse complement.
TTAATAAAAATACACGGATGGGATAAACATCAGAACACTGAAGGCATTGAAAAGATTAGAGAAGCAGTACGCGAGCGTGTAAGAAAATGCAGATTAGGAAAGAAAAACAAAGAATTGGATGTTACTTGCGATGTTACTGTAACACCCGGTAACGCTCAAAATATATTAAAGACTAAAGAAAATAAAATAGAAGAAGAGATTAAAGAAAAAGAGAACAAAGAACTGCGGCTGTTTAACAAGAAAATGAAAATCTTATCTCAATGCAAAGATGAGATCTCTAGCAAAGATTACACCGAACTTAAAAAGCTTTTAGATAGAGGGAGCTTCAAAGAATTTGATAAGATGTATATGAAGCTGGCCGCAAAGATAGAGAACAAAAAAAAGAAATGATTTAGGAAACACTGATATGATTTCAATTCAACATAACATAAATGATGCGATCAAAGAGTTCAAGAGATTGCAGCAGAATACAATTAAGGCTGAGGTATCTGCAAACAAAAAGATTGCACAGCAGGCGCGAACTGAAATTGTTAAGAATGCGCGCGCTCGTTATAACATTAAGGCAAGTGATGCAAAGGACGGTGTTGAAGTAAAGCATGGATCCAGTAACAATCCAACTTCACGAATTGAATTCTCAACTAAACCAATTCCTTTATTTCAATTCGGGGCACGACAAACGAAACCTGGTGCATCGGTTATGATCATCAAAGGTAGACGTGCTGTCATTAGGAGATCATTCATTCCTACACTAAGCAGCACTTATGAGAATGTTTTTGTTCGTCAATCAATTGGTGGAAAACTTGTACCTCGTTTGCCGATTAGAAAACTTTACGGTCCTTCACCAGCAAAGATGATGTTCAATCATAATGCTATGACCTCAGCATTGGCATTCATTACCTCTAAGTGGGAAAATATTTATCTCCACGAACTTGAGTACTACAATGGGAAATAAAGGTTACATCCCTATAGAATTTCGGGTCCTTTGTCGACCTTTTCCACATACGGTTGCCACGGACGCCTCGAATTTGCACTCTGACCGGAGTCGGGAAAAACGAGTTTCCATTTCCACTAACATAATAATTTCAGATGAATGTAAACACAACACACTTAGCGAAAATACTTGGAATAACAAGGCAATATGTTAATCAGCTTGTTGCAAAGGAAGGGTTTCCAAAAGCCGCTCGTGGAAAGTACGAGCTTGAAAAAGCTGTTAAGTGGTATATAAATTTTATTAAAAGTGAAACTGTAGATAAATACAAAGAGAAACTTCAGAGATATGAGAATGATGATTCACAACAACGGCTCAGTAGTTATCGCGCTGATGGTGCTTTATTGGATCTGCTCGAACGCCAGGATAAACTCGTTCCAACTGATGAGGTGCTCAATACTTGGAAGAATGAAATCACAATTCTTAAACAAAAGCTGTTCAGCATTCCGAGCAAAGTTTCTCATAAATGTTTATCTGCTCAATCCAAAAATGAGATCAACGAAATACTTAATCAGTCTTTAAATGAAGCTTTAGAATATTATGCAAATGGATCAATCAACATACCCTCAGCCAGTACCGTTAGAAACAATTCAGAGAAATCTGTTTTGGCTGGTAAGCGAACTGAGAACATTCATCAGACCAAAGCCCCGGCAAAACGTAAGTGAGTGGGCTTTAAAGAATCGCTATCTCTCTCCGGAAGATTGTGAGAAACCCGGACCGTGGAAAGATGAAGGGTTTGAATATCTTAATGGATTTATGGATGCTTTTAATGATCCCCTAGTTCAGTATATCAGTGTAATGAAATCTGCTCAAACTGCATTCACACAAGGTGCATTAAATTTGATCGGTTACATTATTGATGTTCAACCTGGCCCGATCTTAGTCGCATATCCAACAGAAAGCGGTGTTAAAAAATTCTCAAAGAGGAAGTTATACCCGATGCTGAGGGATACAGCAACACTTCACCATAAAGTTTCTGATTCTCGAAAACGTGAAGGTGATAATGCAATTTTAGAGAAATCTTTCCCGGGTGGATTTATTTCCATGATCGGGACCAACTCACCAAATGCACTTTCATCTCAAAGCGTACAATACCTTTTCCTAGATGAACTTGATAGAATTCCTTTTGAAGCTGGATTCGAAGGCGATACGGTGAAAGTATTACAGAAACGTCAACAAGGTTTTTCTAATTTCAAATGCATTCAGATCTCAACGCCCACCTTCAAAGGTATCAGCAGAATTGAAGATGCATTTATCAACTCTGATCAGAGATATTATTTCGCTCCATGTCCACAATGTAATCACTTCCAGACATTACGTTTTGAAAACTTGAAGGGATGGCGAATAGAGAAAGGTGTTTATGAAATTGAAAAAACTTTCTATGAGTGTGAAAATTGCAAAGCGGAACTTCATGAACGTGATAAGTATTACATGGTCTCTCATGGTGAATGGAGAAAAACAAAACCAGAGATTATTTCTCATGCTGGTTTTTTTATGAATGAACTTTACTCATCACTCTCAACCTGGGAAAATGTTGTTAAACAATTCATCGATTCAAAAGAGAATCAACTCAAATTGAGAAGCTTTAAAAATCTTGTACTTGGTGAAGTTTGGGAAGATCAAACAACAAAGGACATGGATTCAAATTACTTAATGAAGCGTTGTGAGAATTATGGTCCGGAACTTCCGGAAGATGTTATAATATTAACGGCCGGTGTTGATGTTCAAGATGACCGCTTAGAAATGATCGTGAAAGGATGGGGCTTACACGAAGAGAGCTGGTTGATTGATTATAAAATACTTCGCGGAGATCCTTCAACAAGTAAACTTTGGAACGATTTAGATATTGCGTTGGGCAAAACTTACCAACATGCCTTTGGTGTTCCTCTGCTACTTGCAGCTGTATGTATCGATGCAATGGGACACTTCACGCAACAAGTTTACAATTTCACTAGTGCAGCTTCACGTAAGAACAGAAGAATCTATGCTGTATACGGTCGATCGGGTGATAATATGCCGATCATTAATTTCCATCCTTCGAAAACTAGAAAAGGTGATTCATTCGCTGTGGGTGTTGATACTGCAAAAGAATTAATTTTTTCGCGTTTATCGATTACTGAGTTTGGCCCGGGTTACATGCACTTCCCTTTTGAAATTGGAATTGATAAACAAACTGAAAAAGGTATTTCACTTGATAAAGAATATTTCGAACAATTGACGAGTGAAAAACTGGTCACTGTTTATGATAAAGGATTACCTAAAAGAACCTGGAAGAAATTACGTGCACGCAATGAAGCACTTGATATTGAAGTCTATTCGACAGCAGCTTTTTATACACTTCAATATGATGAGAATCTATTAATCAAAATACGCCATAGGATAAAAGAAATTGCTGAAGAGTCAAAAAATCCTACTCAGCCGGTTCAAAAAACTGATGAATCAATTGTTAGAAAAAAGAATTGGGCGAATGACTGGCGATGAATCATTTATCGTAACCCTCAGCATTTGAAGTGTAAGAAAGAATTGAAACATAAATCAGAGGTAAATCATGAACTCAAGTAATGTTGTAACTCTAATCATCGATGGCAAAAATAAAGCCGTCACTGCTGTGAAGGACGCAATTGGAAACCTTACAGAACTTGATAATGCTGCTAAAAAAAGCAATTCAAATATGGGTTCCATTTTTGACTCGGTCTCTTCTATAGCTGCTATCGCTGGTATTGGTTTAACAGCTGGTGCACTTTTTTCATTTGGAAAAGATGCTGTAATTGCATCTGCAAGGTTAGGTGTATTGCGTGATAATTTTAAGGGGACTACACAAGATATTGAATTGTTCCAAAGAGCTACAGCTGGAACAGTAACTGAAGCAAACCTACTCAAACTATCCAATCAAGCAACTGATCTCGGTTTAACAATGAAAGAGCAAGCTATTCTAATGAGTCTTGCAGAAGATGCTGCTGATAAATATGGCGGCGGTGTTGAAGAAAATTTTCAAAGAGTTCTTAAAGCATCTGAAGGTGGAACGAAAGGTTTGAAGGATCTCGGTATTCAGAAAGCCATATATGATGAAATAGTAAAAAGCTATTTAAATGATTATGGAGTTAAGAATTTAAATCAGCTTGATGCTGAAACTCAGAAGTGGCTTCAAGTCGAAGCAATGATTAAAGCAACTGGCGTTACACTAGATGACGTTGCAAAGAAATTGCCAGATGCAGCTGATAAAATTGAAGCTATAGGAGTAAAATGGGATAAATTTAAAAACAAATCCGGCGAAGTTCTTTTACCAGTTCTTGGATCTATAATCGGCACAATAATAGATCTAGATGACTGGGCTATAAAAGCAGGTAACGATTTGGACCGTATATTGGGAATCAAAGGATTTTTAGGAAATGGTGATCAGACTAAGCCGCAGGATAATACACAAAACCAAGCCGATTTAGAAAATGCATTAAGCTATCACACCTATGTTGATAAGAATGGAAAACTTATTCGTGACGAAATTAAGAAAGTTGCCAATTTTAGTGCAGATGAAATTGAGGCTCAATCTAAAAAAGTTCAAGATGCACTTGATAAAGTAAAAAAGAAAGCAGAGGATATTAAGAAAGCTTCAGATCTGATAACATTTGAAAATAGTTTGATTGGTTTAGATGATGTTGATCGCGAACTCATGCAGCTATTAAAGCAAGCAGAAGATTGGAAGAATCAAGGCATTGATATATCACTTGTTAATGAAACTACCCTCTTAAGAAGTGATGATCTTATAAGAAAAGCTTTGGCAGCAAAACTAAAGGCACGCGAGGATTCAGACGTTCAAGAACAGAGATTGCGTGATAAGGAATATGATGCTGAATTGGATCAGGCTAATCGGCTGGTTGATCTTTACATTGATAGTGAGGACAAAAAATATTGGGCCGCTAAAGCAAGAGTAGAAAAAGAAAAATCGGAAAGAGCTGAACAATTTAATTTGGTCGCTGAAATGTTTGGGAATATGGCTGGTGTAGCTCAAATGTTCTATGATCAGAGTGGGCAACAAAGCCAGGCCGCTTTTAATGCATATAAACTTTTCGCAATTGCACAGGGTACAACTGCTGGAATTTTAGCAACAATAGAAACTTTTGAATCGGTTACAAAATATTTCGGACCGGTAGCCGGTTATATTGCTGCCGCTGCCGCTGGTGCATTTGCACTTTCAAACATTAATAGAATTGCAAACATGAAACTTGGTGGTGGCGCTGCGGGTGGTGGTGGTGGTTATTCTTCTCCCTCAGCTGCTCAGAGTTATTCAAATTCCAGCTCAACAACAAATAACAATAGCAACATTAAAAACATACATATAACGATTCATTCTGTAGGTGGTTTTGGAAGCAGTACCGATAAGCTAGTTCGTGATGAATTAGCACCTGCAATTCAAAAAGCTATCAACGATGGAATAATTGATTTTAATTAGGAGTTATAAAATGCCACAAGAGGAAATAATAAATCTTCAGATCCCGGGTGATAAGATTAATGAATTTATCGCCTCTAAACTGTTAGAGTTAGAAGCACAATTGCTGCTTTCGAATTATCAACAAAAAATAATACTTGCTGAATTGAGAAAAGATGATCCAACTTTCGAAATAGAAAAATATTCTAAAGGTGTTGAGGATGAACTTAGAACATTGCGCCTAAAATTGAGTGCCAATTTTATTAAACAATATTCATAAACATTTCATTCGAACTGTTTTTAGTGGTTGATTCTTTTCTAACAGTAGATTAATTTCATGCCACCAAAAGCAGAAAGTTCAATAGAGGCAAAAGTTTAATTTGAAAATTGCCGTGTTGGTTTTATAGGGCTTGAACTCCCTTGCTTTTCCAATATGGCATTTTTCATTTTAAAGAATTCTTAGTACATAGGATTTTACATAGTAGAGATTGGAAATAATCAGAGGGCTATTCGAATTTATCAACTTCGCAAAAAGAATAAAGCTTCGAAATCTTTCAATTCCGAAGCTTTATTGTGGGGGCTGATGGGTTCGAACCACCGACCCTCTGCTTGTAAGGCAGATGCTCTGAACCAACTGAGCTAAGCCCCCATGGCATTAAAATTTACAAGAACAATAAATTTTGCGCACCAATTATAGAATATTTAATTGAGAGTTTCAACAATCAAAAAATATATTTTGAGCGGGCGACGGGACTCGAACCCGCGACAACCGGCTTGGGAAGCCGATACTCTACCAACTGAGTTACGCCCGCAATTATTTTAAGATTTTTCCTCTCACAATTCGAAAACAAAATTGAAAGCAACATACTATTGCAAAGGTAAAATTATAACCACAACAACACTTAATCAAGATTTATTTATTTTGCGAAGCACTTTTTTGGATTTTAAATGGCTAAACAGCAGAATAGAAAAGATAAAGTTTCAGAACTGATCATTTTGCTTATATTGTTAATAATAAGTTTCTTCCTATGGGATATGTATTTTATCTATCCGATCAAATTGTTTGTTGTTTTACTACATGAATTAAGTCATTCATTAGCAGCAATCCTAAGCGGCGGCAAGATTACGACTTTAGATATCGGTTTTGACTTAAGCGGCAAATGTGAAACTGTAGGCGGAAACACTATTATTATAGCATCATCCGGTTACATCGGAAGTTTGATCTGGGGTTTATTATTCTTCGTTTCGCCAAATAATAAAAAAATTGGGAAATGGCTGATCATTTCACTATCAACTATCATTTTTCTTCTTTCAATTACTTTTTCGGCCGACAGTATTTTTATATTGTTAGCTTTCATTTTATCCGGACTTTTAATTACAGCTGCATTCTTTCTTGGAATTCCAATAGTTACTATTATTGTTCGTTCTTTTGGGTTGATAAGCTGCGTTTATGTTTTATTCGACATCAAAGAAGATCTTCTTTCAAATTCTTCTGTAATTTCAGATGCATCAATTCTATCGAGTCTAATAAACGTGCAGGTGATATGGATTGGTCTCTCGTGGGCTTTAGTTTCAATTATCGGAATTTATTTTGCAATAAAATACAGCTACAGAAAAGTGTCAGATTGATTCCGGTTTTTCTTCATACTCATTTTTATCTTCTACCAAACTCAATACTCCAAGACCGATAACAAAAAAGATACAAATTGTTAGTATGGCAAATTTTTGCTGACCCGTAACATAGCTTACATAGCCAAAGACTAAGGGTCCTAAAATTGCGGAACTCTTTCCAAACAGTGAATAGAATCCGAAAAATTCGGTTTTTCTTTCGAATGGAGTTAATCTGGACATTAGACTTCGGCTTGTCGATTGAGTTGCCCCCATTACACTACCAGCAAGCAATCCAACAACATAAAAACTCATTCTAGAAGTTTTTTCCGCATCGTACTTAAGATATTCGCTTAAATGCTGAATCACAAAACCATGCTTGTCACTAGTGAAAAAAGCGAATAGTATTGTGAAAACCCAAATTACCAAAGAAACAACAAGAGCTTTTTTTTGTCCAAAAGAATCTGCAAAAAAACCGAATACAAGAGAGCCAAGAATTGCTGTTGTTTGGACTATTAGGAAAAATATAATTAATTCTTCGAGTGTAAAATGGAGCGTTGTACTTGCATAATTTCCGGAGAAATAGATAACTGTATTAACCCCTTCTATGTAAAAGAAAAATGCAAGCAAGAACAAGGATAAGTTTTTATAATTTTTTAAATGAGAAATTGTACCTAAGACTCGCGTTATTCCAATTCTGATAAAGGACTGATCTCTAGCAACTATTTTTCTGTTATCTTTTATAAAAATAAAAAGTGGTATGGCAAAGATAAAAAACACCAGTGCCGATAATGGAAATGTCTCTTTAATCATATTTGATTTGATGAATGGATAAACCAATGCGAGAGTTGTTAAAGAGCCTAAATAACCCATCGCGAATCCATAACCGCTTACTCGTCCAAAATTTTTAGGTGCAGTTATTTCCGGAAGGAATGAATCATAAAACACTAATCCGGCTTCGAAGCCTACATTTGCGATAATAAAAAGTAGAAGCCCAAGAAATACATCTCCACTATTTACGAAGTAAAGCAGCGAGGTTGAAATAATACAAGCGAGAGTAAAGAAAAGCAGAAATCTTTTTTTACCGGCAGAATAATCCGCGATAGCACCGAGCACCGGAGAGATTAACGCAGTAATCAGCATTGAAATGCTTGTTCCAATACTCCAATAAAAATCGCCGACAGCCCGCCCGCCAACAACTGTCTGTTTGAAATAGACCGCATAAAGAAATGTTACAACTACAATTGAATAAGAAGTGTTCGCAAAATCGAAGAGAGTCCAGATAAATACCCTGAACTTTTCGCCGGATCTATTCGTCATTGGATTTTTTTGGTAAGGATTCTTCAATAAGTCCTCTACCGCTTTTATTCAGTGTTCCCTCTTTTTTGAGGTCTGATAAAATTGCATCGAGAATACCATTAATAAATTTACCGCTGTTTGCAGTTGAATAATCTTTCGCAATATCAATTACTTCGTTAATCGAAACTTTGGGCGGTATCTCCTGAAAATAAAATAATTCGGCAATTCCAATTCTTAATAGTATCCGATCAATAAGAGCAATTCTCTCCATTTCCCAATTTTCAACTCTCGCACGAATTTGAATATCAAGTTCATTTCTATTGGCAACTACCCGGTTAATTAGTTGCTTGGCAAATGCAATATCACTTTCACTGTTCACATCTGAAAGAATTTCATTAGTCAGCAGTGTAAGTCCCTCACCGTTAAACTCATAAGCATAAAGAACTTGCAGAACTTTTTCCCTTATTTCTCTTCTATTCGATTTTTTCATCGTATCCGCATAATTTCAAAAATTTGATGCACAATCTACATGCTTAATTTCATAAAACAAAAGAGAAGTTAAGCACAAAATTTATGTGATTCCTCGTCTATAACTAATTAAGATGGTGGTGCAAAACAAATATCAACTAAACTGTCAATACAATAAATTTTTCATAACGATTAATTTTAATTCAATTCGACACTGGAATTCATTTTCAAAAAATTATATCGCAAATATCCAGAATAAAAGTAATGCTATACTTTCCCGCGTTCTATAATAAATAGTTTTATCAAACGATAAAGTATACCCGGAAGCAACTCCGACAACGTTCACATTAAAATATTTAGCAATCTGAGTGATTCTTGTCAAATGGAACCCATCTGAGACTATGAGAATTGGTTTTAGTTTTTGTGAAGTAAAATATTTTTTATACAAATATTTAATTTGTAAAGTTGTAGTTGATGATTCAGTTTCAAGCTTCAGATTTTTGTCCGGTACATTCAGGTTCCGCAAAAATTTATAGGCAGCTTGGGATTCGCTGATTTCACCGGGCGCGTTCCCACCGGTTAGAATAATTTGTTTTATTATACCTTTTTTATAAAGATCAAATGCTTTGCGTATTCTTCCTTCAAATATGGGGCTCGGTTTACCATGGCTCCACACGGCTGCACCCGGAATACATCCATATTCAAAGACTTCGTTTGCAATTTTTTTTTCGTCATAAGTACGAACATTCCAAACATAAAAAAGAGAAATTACCAATAGGATAAATATTACTACAATCATTCTTACAAATGTTCTTATTTCGAAAAGATTTTCTGAGCCGAAGATCAATCCCCAGACATATAGCAAAGAATAAAGCTCGAATAATTCACCAACAATAAATAAGAAACCAGAATAGACTTTCTTAACCGGGAAATTGAATAAATAACCGGACTGATTTAATAAATCGTGACTTGCTATCAAATAAATTAATCCCATAGAAAGTGTAATAAAGAATTGAAGTGCTATCAAGAATACTAATTTTTTCTTATCAAGTTTATCTTTTCGGAAATAATGGATAATAATTCCCACGAATAGAAGAAATGAAAATATCAGGTTAAGTATATTCCCAAAATAATCCACTCGGAATTCATTTAGTGGAATTCCATTTAGATGATATTTCAAGTAAAGGAGGATGAACAGATTCACAATTACTGTAACTAGAACCGAAATGAACAAACCGGTATTTTGAAAGCGTAGTTTCAATTCATATCCGAAAATCTATTGAGTGAATTATGGTTTTTAATTCATATTAAGAATGAAGATTGTTCATGATTCTGTGATTAATAAGAATATTTTAATCTCTTACTTATGAATCTGCCGAATCATAGCTGATCAAATATTAATTGAATTAGAACTTGTTGTTAATATGCATTCAAAGTGTACCAGTATAAAAAAAAACTTTACTTAGTTACTACTTTGTCTTTTATTTTTAACTGACTTCTCAAGAATAGATAAACCATTCCAATGCCTATTGAACCACCAATTGAATCGGCAAGCCAATCTAATAAATCGCAATCCCTTCCAGGTACGAATAATTGGTGAAGTTCATCAACTGCACCGTAAGATAAAATAAATATAAAAGTAAATAAGAACGCTTTAGATGATATCAGCTTTGATTTTTTTTGGAAAGAGAGCGCAAGTGTTAGCAAAAATGCCAATGCGCCATAAGCAACAAAATGTTCAATCTTATCCTGGTTATTAAATATTTGAGGCACAGCATCAACCGGAATAGTTGTCAATACAAAAAGTGTTATCCAATAAATAATCAACGGAAGATAAACGCAATAGAGTGTATTGGTACTGATATATTTATATAAAAGATTTGAGAATGAATTTGATTGCATTTGGAATTTCTTCAATTAAGTCCTCTGATGTATAACCGTACTCAGTCTTTTCTTCAAATAAAAGATCTGCGGCTAAACTGTGAATGTAAACTGCGCTAATTAGTGCTTCTTCTATTTCGTCTGACTGAGCAAGAAATCCGGCGATCATTCCGGTCAATACATCCCCGCTTCCAAATTTTGCCAGACCGGGATTACCAGTTGTGTTTATAAATGCTTCTCCTGCAGAATTGAAAATTATCGTTGGCGCGCCTTTCAATACTAAGTAACAGCCATTTTCAATCGAAAAGTTTTTACCATATTTCAGCAAATTATTTTCCAGATCATCCAAACCGATTCTAAGCATATCAGCAAATTCTTTATGATGCGGAGTAAGAATCTTCCCTTTTAAGTTCAGTTTAGAAAATTCTTCACCACCAATAGCATGAATAGCATCGGCGTCAATTACAATTTTTTTTGTTTTGTGGGTTTTAAGAATTTCAAGGACGGCATTTTTTGTCCCTTCTTCCCTACCTAGTCCGGGACCAAGCGCAATAACATTAGCCCAATTAATTTTTTCTTCGAGCTCATCAAGATTAGCATCGGATAAATATTCTTTTGCTTCGTCTTCATATGCAAGCACAATGGCACTATCGAGCATTTGCTGAGCAAGTGATTTAATTGATTTTGGAAATGCAAGTATAGAAGAGCCGGCACCACTTCTGAGAACAGCATTTGTTGTAAGAAAAGAAGCTCCCGGCAATTTACCGCTTCCGGCTATAACAAATACTTTTCCGGCAGAATACTTATTCTGATCTAATGCTTTATCAGGTAATCCATAATATGCATCTTCCGGTTCAATCAAGTAATCGGTAATAGTTAGTTTGTCGTAATATTCGTTTCCAATCCCGATAGTTCCCTTTTTGATTGTTCCACAATTAACATAACCATTACTATAGAACAGTCCCGTTTTATATTCAGAAAGAGTAACTGTTAGATCCGCAATAAAAATTATCTCACCTCCGGCATTCTCTAAATCCAACCCGGATGGGAGATCAACAGCAACCTTATAACTGTTCAATTGATTTAGCTTTTCAACTATTTCTCTGTAAGGTTCAGCTAAATCACCTCGACTCCCCGTTCCTAACATAGCATCAATAATTAAAGAACAATCATCAAATGAAGAAAGGTCTTTCACGCTCTCATAGACAGAAATTTTTGATGACGGGTATTCTGAAATCAAATTTTTTGTTATTCTGAAATTTGTGAGAGCGTCTCCTTTCAACTCTTCTTCAGCTCCAAGAGCAATAATTTTTACAGTGTAATCATTAATGATAAAATGACGAGCCAACGCAAATCCGTCTCCACCATTATTTCCCTTACCACATACTATTCCTACATTATTATTATCCACTGAACCGTTTGTATTCGAGATTATCTCTGCGTAAAGACTTCTCGCAGCATTTTCCATTAAGACAATACTCGGAATGCCGAGAGTATTAATTGCATAGCTATCGGCATCGCGTACTTGCTGTGAAGTATAAAGTGGTATCATATATTACTCTTTACATATTTACTATTGCAAAATAAGAAAGAATTGTGATAAATATTAGATTCAACATCTTCACACGGTGCCAATAATTTTACAATTTATAATTGTTTTAAAATCGATAAATTGCCATCCGAAATTAATTGATATGGTAAATGGTGAGAAAATGATTGACAAAAAGGAATTGAAGAAGCAATACAAACAAACTTTGCCGCCAATGGGCGTTTATCAAATAAGAAATTTGGTTAACGGCAAAATATTTATCGGAAGCAGTAAGAATTTACACGGAAAATCGAACAGTTTCAGATTCCAATTGAATGCCGGTTTGCATGTGAACACGCAACTTCAATCTGAATACACTCAGTTAGGTGAGGAAAATTTTGTATTTGAAGTGTTAGATCATGTTGAACCGAAGGAAGATCTTGCCCACGACTTTACAAATGATTTACTAACTCTTGAAGAATTATGGATCGAAAAACTTCAACCTTTCGGCGACAAAGGATACAATAAATTAAAGAATTGAATTGGACCTGGATTGTCTTCTAAAATAGAAATGGCAAATCATAAACAATCATAAAAATCCGCGTTCTATTTTTGATATTAATGAATCACCGAAGTAATAACATTCATCAACGTATCCGGCAGAATACCAAAAACAAGTATCAACAATGCAGTAATGATAACTGCTGTGAGGCTGTACGGTGAGATCTGTATCTTAAAATCTTCAATTGAGTCTTTGAAATACATGAAGACTACAACACGAATGTAGAAGTAAACGCTAATAACGCTAGATAACACGCCGATAATTGCTAACCAGGTTAAATTACTTTGAATAGCAGCGATGAAGACATAATATTTACCGAAGAAACCAGCAAGCGGCGGAATACCGGCAAGTGCGAACATGAATAACGCCATTGATGCTGCGAGTATTGGACTCTTAGCATTCAAACCGGCAAAAGAATTTAAATCAGTTTTTGAATCGTTCTCACCTTCAACAATTGAAATAATTGTGAAAGCACCGATATTCATAAACGTATACGCGGCTAAATAAAAAATTATTCCGGCTACACTAAATAAATTACCGGCAGCCAGTCCAATTGCCATGTACCCGGCATGAGCAATTGATGAGTAAGCAAGCATTCTTTTTAGATTAGTTTGAGAAATAGCAACAATACTGCCGAACAACATTGAAAGCGCTGAGATTGTTGCGAAGTAAGGACGGAAAACATTTGACGCACCGGAAAATACAGCTGAAAGCATTATCAAAAGGACACTGAACGCTGCTGCTTTACCAGTTGTAGACATTAATGAAGTAACGGAAGTGGCGGATCCTTGGTAAACATCCGGTACCCACATGTGGAACGGAACAGCCGCAATCTTAAAACTAAATCCGATCAAGAAGAAAACAAAACCGAGTATAAAGATTATATTCGAGGAATAAGTAGCAAAATTTTCAACCAAGTTTTGTATGCTGGTCGTTCCAGTTGCACCGTAAATTAAAGCAATTCCGTAAACAATAAATCCGGTCGCGAATGCACCGAGTAAAAAATATTTCATCGAAGCTTCATTAGCCGAAAGTTTCTTTCGATTGATTCCGGCGAGAACATAGAAACAGATCGACATCAATTCTAAACCCATGAAGATCATTAATATATCTCTTGCCCCGGACATAACCATCATACCGAGCACGGATGATTGAACCAAAATATAATACTCGCCGTAATACGTGCCGTATTTTTTCAAATAATCTATTGAAGAAAGAACAACTAATGCCGCACCGATATTAAAGATAAAATTGAAGATTGCCGGTTTACCACCGACTTCAATCATTCCGCCGAACAGAACAAAGTTCTGATTTATATTGAATACCGAATCAAAGGCAGCCGCAATAAAAAGAGCAATAGAAAGCCACGGAAGAATCTGTTCGCTTTTCTTTGTGGTAATCTCGATCAAAACAGAGAGAACAATTCCAACCGCAATTATCAATTGAGGCATCAATAAAAAATATTCGTAATTGTTTTGTGGCATATTTAAGTCATTTTTAATTTGTCCCGATTCCTTTTTCAAATAAAGAAGCGGGGTTATTCATAAATTTTTATTTCAGAATACTTCCGGTAAATATTCTGACTTGCTGAAGAATTGATTGTGTTGATACTTCAGTAAGTTTTAAGAATGTGCTGGGGTACACTCCAATCCATACAATAAAAATTAAAATCGGAACGATCACAAACATTTCGCGCAGATTCATATCGGTCAATTTATGTTTCAATTCTACATTTTTCACTTCGCCGAAAACAACGCGTTGATACATCCATAACATGTAAACTGCTGCAAAGATTACTCCGCTCGCTGCAAAAATTGTAAACCACCAGCTATTCAATACAGGTGATTTGAAGGAGCCGATCAATATTAAAAACTCTCCAATAAATCCGTTCAAGCCCGGTAAACCGATTGATGAAAGCATAGCTATCATTAGCACAGTAGAATACAATGGTACTAGTTTAGCAATGCCGCCATAGAACGCAATATCGCGTTTGTGAGTCCTTTCATATAAAACACCGACTAACAGGAATAACGCGCCGGTTGATAAGCCGTGGTTGACCATTTGGATCACAGCGCCTTGAACAGATTCGACAGTCATTGCAAAAATTCCGAGCACAACAAATCCAAGGTGAGATACTGAAGAATATGCAACTAATTTTTTCATATCAGTCTGAGCCATAGAAACAAGCGCGCCGTAAATAATCCCAATAACAGCAAGAACTGAAATTACCGGTGCAAATTGCACAGCCGATTGCGGGAAAAGAGGAAGACAAAATCTGATCAAACCGTAGGTTCCCATTTTCAGAAGAACACCAGCAAGTATAACCGAGCCGGCAGTCGGCGCCTCAACGTGAGCATCGGGCAGCCATGTGTGAAATGGAAAGATCGGAACTTTTATAGCAAAACTTAGAAAGAATGCACCGAACATCCACCCTTGAATATCATGTGGAATCGTTGGACCAACTTTATAAAGATCAAGTAAATTCGTTGTGAAATAACCGAGAGTATTAGAAGCATAAACTGCGAGCCATATGATGGCAACAAGCATAAGCAGGCTACCAAACATTGTAAAGATGAAAAATTTTACGGCAGCATAAATTCTTCTTTCACCGCCCCATATTCCAATGATGAAATACATCGGGATAAGCATCGCTTCCCAGAAGATGTAGAACAAGAAGATATCCAGTGAGATGAAAACGCCGAGCATTCCGATTTCAAGAAAAAGCATTGAGAATGTAAACATCTTAACATTTTTTTCAATTGCTTTCCAAGTTGAAAGAAGCGTGAGCGGAGTTAAAAAAGTTGTAAGAAAAACAAGTATAAGAGAAATTCCGTCTACGCCAACATGATAGCTGATGTTTAAACTCTTGATCCAAATTACTTTGTGAATGAACTGGAACTGCGGATTGGTATGATTGAAACCGAAGTAAACAACCAATGAAATTGCTAACGCAACCAATGAAACAGCTAAACCGAACCAACGGATTAATTCTTTCTGATCTTTCTTGAAAAAAAGAACAAGAATACTCCCGATGATTGGAGTTAGAAGCAAGTATGTTAAGAGTAAGTTTTGTTCCATATTTTTTTTGTTATTGTCATTCTGAGAACTCTGATTTATCGGAGGTCGAAGAATCTCACAACTAATAGTTTAGAGACTCTTCTCCCGACAAGTCGGGATCAGAGTGACAAGATTAACCACAAAAGAGTTAAAGCAATTCCCACCATCATAATAACGGCATAAGATTGCACAATACCTGTTTGAATTTTTCTAATAATACCGGACCCGGATTCAATTAAAGAAGCAATACCATTTACCATTCCGTCTATAATTTTAACATCAAAAAATTTCCACAAAAACTTTTCACTTCCTTTTTGGATCGGCTGAACAACTGCCGCTTCGTATGCCTCATCAACAAAATATTTGTTGAGCAGAAGATTGTATATCCCTTTGAATTTATTTGAAACATTTTCGGCAATCTGAGGATTCTTTCTATAAACATGAAGTGCAAAGTAGATGGCACTCAAAACTGCCGCAACAGAAACAGTCATCAATAAAATTTCTTCAAGATGGGTATGCGACCCAAATGTTGCCAGCTTTGCTTGAGCCGGTGCGTAAATCGGTTCAAGCCATCCTTCGAACAGATTGCCATGTTCTCCCGCGAATACTTTTGGAAGACCAATGTATCCGCCAACAACAGAAAAGAATGCAAGAATCATCAATGGAACAGTCATCCATGCGGAAGATTCGTGTGGATGAACGTGATGCTGATCGAATCTTTCTTTGCCATAGAATGTTAGAGAAACTAATCTGAACATGTAGAATGCTGTAAGCATAGCTGTGATTGCGCCGATAAGCCAAAATACAAAGCCGCCGTTCGCGTATGCGCTCCATAAGATTTCATCTTTACTAAAGAAACCGGATAAACCGGGCACTCCAGAAATTGCAAGTGTCGCGATAAAAAATGTGACATAAGTTTTCGGCATATATTTTTTTAAGCCGCCGTACCTCTGAATATTCTGTTCGTCATGCATTCCGTGGATAACAGAACCGGCGCCAAGGAATAGAAGCGCTTTGAAAAAAGCGTGTGTCATAACATGAAAAATGGAAGCGCTAAACGCTCCGACACCCGCAGCCAAAAACATATAGCCTAATTGGCTTACAGTTGAGTAAGCTAAAACTTTTTTAATATCATTCTGAACTAATCCTATCGTTGCCGCCATAACTGCTGTTAACAAACCAATCACAGCAACAATAGTCATAACCACTGGAGCCGAGGCGAAAATGATTGACGCTCGTGAAACCATATAAACACCGGCTGTCACCATTGTAGCGGCATGTATGAGCGCAGAAACAGGTGTTGGACCAGCCATTGCATCGGGCAGCCATACAAACAATGGTATCTGTGCCGATTTACCTGTTGCGCCGATAAATAAGAAGAGTGCAATCAAACCGAAAGTTGATTCCGCAATTGGGAATGATGCCGCTCTTGAAAAAACCTCTTTGAAATTGAGCGAATCAAAAGTCATATAGATCAAAAACATGCCGAGCAAAAAACCAAAGTCGCCTATTCTGTTAACAACAAATGCTTTTTTAGCTGCTTGAGAAGTTGTCCCCTTTTCAAATTTTCTATCATACCAAAAACCAATCAGAAGATAAGAACAAAGACCAACGCCTTCCCATCCAAGAAAAAGAACGACAAAGTTATCACCAAGAACTAGATTCATCATCGCGAAGATGAAAAGATTCATGTAGGAAAAAAATCTCCAGAATCCTTTGTCGCCATGCATGTAACCAATTGAATAAACGTGAATCAAGAATCCTACACCGGTAACAATTAGAGACATTGTGAGCGAAAGCTGATCAACGAGATATGCAAACTTAATATGTAACCCGCCAACATTTAACCAAGAAAATAATTCAACAGTATTTGATCTTTCTTCAGTGGGAAGTCCAAGCGTTTGAATAAATGCACCGAGAACAACAAGAAAAGAAATTCCGACAGCAGCGCTGCCGATAATTCCAATTATCTTTTCGTTCTTGATTTTTCTTCCGAACAATCCGTTGATGAGAAAACCAGCCAACGGCATTAGGGTTGTTAGGTATATTAAATTTATCATTACCATTTAAAAATATTTATCTCGTCAATGTTTACAGTCTTTTTATTTCTGAAGATGGCAATAATAATTGCCAGACCAACTGCGGCTTCCGCTGCAGCTACCGTCATCACAAAGAATACAAATACCTGGCCGATCGAATTTCCCAAGTAAGATGAAAAAGTTACGAGCGTTAAATTTGCAGAGTTTAGCATCAACTCTATACACATAAATACAACTATCGCATTTCTTCTTATAAGGACACCGGCAACACCAACACTGAACATAAATGCGCTGAGTATTAAATAGTATTCCATTGGTATTGATGACATATCTTTTACTCGAATTTTTTCTTTGCTAAAACTAACGCGCCGATTGTAGTTGCAAGAAGTAAAAATCCCGCGACTTCAAAAGGAATAATATAATTAGTATAAAGTTGCTGACCGATTGCCTGAATAGTTCCTGCTTTAACACTCGCGGCTTCATCCGGTGTTAAGGTTCTTGACGGATGTCCGAAAAAGATTAGATACGCGAGTTGTACAAATACGAATGCGCTTACAAGAATTGAAAAGAATTTTATTGCCCGTTTATCAACAAATAATTTGTGTTCTGTTTCGGTATTTAATAACATCAAAACAAAAAGGAATAGAACCATAATTGCTCCGGCATAAACAATCACCTGCACAACGGCAATGAACTGAGCATTGAGAAGTAGATACAATCCGGCGAGAGCAAAGAAGTTGAGAATTAAAAATACTGCGCTAATTACAGCGTGTTTTCTTGTTATCATTACTACAGAAGAAACCGCAGCAATCGTAGCCAGAACGATGAAAAGAATTATCTGAATATTCATGATTAAGGTGTATTCCTATAAATCATTCTTGGGAACGGGATTGCTTCGCGTAAATGATCCAATCCGCAAATCCAGCTTACAGTTCTTTCTAAACCAAGACCAAAACCGGCGTGCGGTACAGATCCGAATCTTCTTAAGTCCAAATACCATTCAAAGAAAGATTGCGGCAATTTATGTTCCTTAATTCTTTCCAACAGAAAATCCAAATTATCTTCTCGCTGGCTTCCACCGATAATTTCTCCGTAACCTTCAGGTGCAATTACATCAACAGCTAATGCAACCTTAGGGTTTTCAGGATCGCGTTTCATATAAAATGCTTTTACCTCAGATGGATACCGGTGAATCATAACAGGCCGATCAAATTCTTCACCTATCAATGTTTCGTCTGTTCCGCCAAGATCGTTGCCCCATTGAAAATCAACACCTTTCTTTTTCAATATCTCAACTGCATCTGTATAAGATATTCTTGGAAAAGGTCTCTTAACAGATTGCAGTTTAGTCAAATCGCGTTCAAGTTCTTTTAATTCTTCAGGCATATCGGTAAGAACTGATTGAACAATATATTCCAAGAATTCTTCTGCAAGATCCATATCGTCATCTAGATCATAAAAAGCCATTTCAGGCTCAACCATCCAGAACTCCGTCAAATGACGGCGGGTTTTCGATTTTTCTGCACGGAAAGTTGGACCGAAAGAATAAACTTTTCCAAGTGCCATTGCCCCGCTCTCTTCATAAAGTTGCCCGGATTGCGTTAGGTATGCCTTGCCAAGATCAAAATATTCCATTTCAAAAAGTGTTGAAGTACCTTCGCATGCATTCGGCGTTATAATCGGAGGATCGAAAAGGATAAATCCGCGCGAGTCAAAAAAATCTCTAATTGCTTTTACTACTCTTGCGCGAATTTTTAGAATTGCAACTTGCTTTTTAGAACGAACCCAGAGATGTCGATTATCAATTAAAAATTCGATTCCATGTTCTTTTGGAGTGATGGGATACTCACTTGCAACAGAAATAATTTTTACATCTGTGGCATCAAGCTCGTAACCGCCGACCGAACGGGGCTCAGTTTTTACCTTGCCGGTAACCTCAAATGAAGATTCTTGAGTTAGTTTATCTGCATTTTCGAATATTTCATCTGTAACATTTCCTTTGAAAACAACACACTGAACATAGCCGCTTCCGTCACGCATTATCAAAAATTTAATTTTACCGCTTGATCTCTTGTTATAGAGCCATCCTTTCAGTGTAACTTCTCTGCCAACATGGTCTTTCAGATCTTTAATGTAAACTTCAGGTTTCATAGATTTTTTGATTTTAAATTTTGATTGGCAAATATAATTAACGGCTTGTTACAAAAGCAAAAAATCTCTTAAGTATCGGTTTAGATAATTCTGCTTATTATTGCAATTCAAAAAAAGTTATCTCAATATTGAGATGAGAATACTCAAGAATGCTTAATATTTGAAGAAGAGAGTATGTCT
Source organism: Ignavibacteriales bacterium (assembly GCA_026390795.1). Classification (NCBI taxonomy): domain Bacteria; kingdom Pseudomonadati; phylum Ignavibacteriota; class Ignavibacteria; order Ignavibacteriales; species Ignavibacteriales bacterium. The sequence goes on along the minus strand of JAPLFG010000002.1, from coordinate 211,490 downwards.
TTGTAACCTTAGAGATATGGATAGAAATAATTTCCAATATTGATCTCAATTTTCTAGATTTTTATTCGACAATTAGATTATGGTGGGATGTCTATTCGAACAAATTCAAATTACAAATATTAATAACGTTATCTGATAAAGAGATTATTGCTCATGGAATTATTTATCGTACTTCCGTTTTCAAATAGTTTTAAGAGAATTCTATGAAGACTGATTGTAGAGTAATTTAAGGAATATGTTAGGATATCAAATAAGATGCATGAAAGATTAGTTAAAATAAATGAGTGCCTTTTAGACTTTGGAGTTGACGCCGGCCAAAACATAAAAAGCGTATTGGAGCTTTGCTTATTTGAGTTCAATGCTACCGCCGTCCTTTTTAATTCAATCAATAAAGGGAAATATTTTTCTATTAGTAATCTAGGAACTCAATTCGAGAATGAAGATTTACCGGGACTTTGGGACCAAATTTGCAGCGATTTTGAGAAAGAAGAAAAATCTTTTGTACAGATAATTCGGAATCTTCGCAAAACAAAATATGCTGTAAACAATCCAACTTTTAATCAGTATAATTTAAAAACATTAATTGGGTCACCTATTTTCTGGGAAGAAACAATAATAGGATCACTATGCATAGTCTTTCAGGAAGACAAAATATTAGCAGATGATGAAAAACAATTTCTAAGCAGCATCAGTACTGCAGTTGCAATCGAGGAGGAACGCCGTTCCTCTCAAGAAGTGATTCAAAATTCACTTCAGGAAAAAGAGATACTTCTTAAAGAACTTTTTCACAGAGTAAAAAATAATTTGCAGGTGATTTCTTCCCTGCTTTATCTCCAATCCATTGAGATTGAGGACGAAAAAATATTATCGTTGTTTCAAGACAGCACCAGCCGCGTCAGATCAATGTCGTTAGTTTATGAAAAATTATTCCAGTCAACCGATTTCACAAATCTTAATTTTGCAGATTATGTTAATAACTTGGTTAGTTATCTAATCGATACGTTTTCCACGAAAATTAAGATCACAAAAAAATTGGAAATAGATGATATTCTTTTACCGATTGACACTGTAATACCATGTGGTTTGATCATAAATGAATTAGTGACAAACTCTATCAAATATGCTTTCCCTGTTGATTTTACAAAAACTCCGGAGATCAGAATTTCTATTAAGTTGAATGAGAATAAATTCGTGCTTACAGTTGCTGATAACGGGATAGGGTTGAGTGACGATATCAGCTTTGAAACCGAACAAAAAACATTAGGACTAAAATTAATAAATATGCTTACATCGCAACTTTACGGAGAGATTAAGTTAGACAGAAATAATGGAACAGAATTTCAAATCACATTTGGTTAAAGAGTTGATATATAGGAATGATGACATTTTTTTTCAGAAAAGTTGATGACGCCGGATTCATTATTTGAGTAAAGATAGATTCGGTTAATTATAATGAGTTTCTAACAATATTTTTTTTGAAAAGACCTCTTCAAATAATCCTTTTCTTCTCTCGAGGTTCCACAATTCAATTTCTGCATTTTTTGTCTTATCAACATTCAATTCTAATATTACTTTCTGCCTCGTAACGGATAAATTGACATTTCGAATTACTTTAGAATGAGTCCGGTCTAAAGCATCCACCAAACGCAAAATTGCGGCAAGTTTTTTAATTACCATCTGAGTTTTTTCGGTCAGCTGGGAGAAATCATCATGACTTAATTTCGGATGACTTTTTCTATGATAACGTGATACATAAGCAATTATACTTATCTCCGTTTCATTAAATCCTAATAGATCACTATTCTTAATTATGTAATAGCTATGATGATGATGATTTGTGTGCGAAATGTGGTAGCCAATATCGTGAAGAATTGCTGCGGCATAAAGATATTCCCGGCAATCATCATCAAGTTCGTGCAGAGTTTTGAGCTGATCAAATACTTGAAGCGCGAGTTGTGCTACATGTTTGCAATGATCATGGTCATAATGGCAAGATTCTGATAAATGCTTTATGCTGTCATTTCTTATATCTGCAAAGCTTGGCTTAGTCTCAGTCGGATGTTCTTTCTGCAGTGTATCGATAATAATGCCTTCACGAAGAGCGTATGCCGAGATTGTCATTTTGTTCAATTCGAACAACTTAAAAATTTCATCAAGAATTATTATTCCTGCCGGAATTATATCGGCGCGTTTATCATCTAAGCCCGGTATCCTCCTTCTTTTTTCCTCGGTCTTCCTCTTCAAAATCTCATCACGGACTTGCGAAAATTCTGATTTAGTAAATTCATAATTGTTGAGAATATTATTCTGAGATCTTTTCCCTTTGACCAAAGCTTCAACCATTAATCCGGTTGCCATAATGGTCCCGGAAGAACCAACACAAAGATCGAAACCAATCCGCTTTGCTGTTTCAGCTACGTTAAACAATTCACCATGAACCCAATTGCGGCATTCTTTAATTGAACTGGAAGTAATTTCATAACCATTGAAAAATTTCTGAGCAAGACGCACTGCACCTAACTTTAGACTGACAGAAAAATGCGTCTTCCCTTTTTGACCTATTAAAAATTCTGTACTGCCTCCGCCAATATCAATCACCAAAGTTTTTTTATTGAAAACAGGAACAGATTTTAAAATTCCGAGATAAATCAAACGTGCTTCTTCATATCCGCTGATTACTTCTATTTCAACTCCAGTCTTTATAAATACATTTCTTATCAATTCATTTTTATTGAAAGATTCCCTTACCGCACTTGTAGCAACTGCTCTTAATGAAGCATTGTGAGAATCAGCGATTAACTTGAATCGTTTAAGTGCTTTTACTGCCCGCCCCATAGCTTCCGGAATAATTATTTTTATATCACCGGTGCTTCCTTCGCCAAGCCGTATTACTTCCCGTTCCCGATCAATTATTTCAAAGTTTCCGTCGGGTTTGGCGCGGACAACTATAAGATGGAAGGAGTTAGTGCCAACGTCGACTGCAGCTATATTATTAATATCTTTTCCCATCATCAGATTATTTCTTTTTCAAAATGAGTTCGAATAAATTGTATACATCTTCAACCGAAACATCATCAATCAATTCGGATTTACGAATAAAATATTTTTCATCACCAATCGGCGCCCAATTAAATGGATTTGTAGGACCAAAAATGGAAATTTGCGGAGTGGTTGTTGCGCCGGCAACGTGCATAACGCCTGTATCGTTTGTAATAAAATAATCACTTTTCGAAATTAACGCGGCAAGTTGAGGTATCGATTTATTCAGGTAATATCCGCATGAATCATCAAAATGTTTTTTCATATAACTAAGCTCTTCGGAATCTGCGCTACTGCCTGTGAAATAAAATTTGAGTTTATGATTCGACTGAATTAGCTTAATTAATTCAACATATTTTTTTAATGACCATCTATTTTGTTCTTTTCCTGCACCGACATGAAAACCGATTAATATGTTATGTTCTTCAGGTAAAAATGAATTCAGAAATTTATCAGATTCATTTCGATCAAAATCATCGAACGAAATGCTCGAATTATAATTTTTAGTTTTGATTCCAAACGGACGCACTAAGTCAAGAATAAAATCCGAGACATGAGCATCTGGGCATTTACTCCAGTCCATATCAATTTTGTAGTTAAATACGAACGCAAGATTATTTTTGTCACCATTTAAAGAATTTGGACCAATTTTTATTTTTGCTTTAGAAAAACCGGCAAGGATGCAGCTCGTTATAGAAACCGCAACAGTTACCGGTACCAATGCAAGATCATAATTATTGTGAAGAATATTTTTAACTTTTGAGATATAGGATGGGTTGATGAATTTCTTCCTATCATAAATAAAAAGTTCATCAATAAATTCATTCTTAACGACGGCATAATAATTTTCGGGACTGGCAATTAAGGTTAAATGAGAATCTGGAAAAGTTTCTTTGATTGCTCTGAAAAGAGAAACGCTAGCAAGCAAATCTCCAAATTGATTATGCTGACGAATAATCAAAATCCTTTGCGGATCACCAATTGATTTATTGGAAAGTTCAGGGACGGCTAAAAATTTTTCAAGTATCTGAGAGACAATTTTTCTAAAATGATCTTTTAAGGACATTAAGAATTTTCTTTTTGTTTATCCGACTTATCCGAATCAATGTCTTCAAAATGTGCATCAATTACATCTTCTTTTTCAATTTTATATTTGCCTTGCTTCTTCTGTTTAACCTCATTAGGATCTTTTTGAGGTTTATTCGATGATAGAAATCTTAGAACATTTCTCGCCGTGTTAAAAACGAGATAAAATATTGTAGCCCATAGAATTAGTCTCAGCAAACTCATCGTCTATCCTTTCGATTCGGGATTAAAGTATTCAATGAATCCCCTATCTTCTCTGAATACTTGAGCGTAGAGTTCTTCAAAATCTTCTTCACGGTTCACAAAATCTATTTCCGATGTATTCACGATTAAGAGCGGTGTGTTGTTATATTTAAAGAAAAAGTTATTGTACGCTTCCGATAGTTCCGTTAAATAAGCACGAGTTAGATTGCGTTCATACTTTCTCCCTCGAGTCTTAATGTTTTCTCCCAAACGGTCAATGCTCGATTGGAGAAAGATTACAAGATCCGGTTTTGGAATATCTCTTTCCAGAAGCGGGAAAATAGTTTCATAAAGTTTTAATTCTTCGCCGGTTAGATTAAGGTAAGCAAAGATTTTATCTTTCTGGAAGATGTAATCCGAAACCATATATTTTGTAAAAAGATCTTGCTGATTAAGCTGCTGCTGCTGTTTAAAACGATTAATCAGAAAAAACATCTGAGTTTGAAATGCATAACGTTTTCTATCATCATAAAATTTTTCAAGGAATGGGTTTTCCTCAAACTCTTCCATGATCAAGTTAGCGCTAAGTTTATCGGCTAGTTTTCTTGCAAGCGATGATTTACCGGCACCGATCACACCTTCAATTGCTATGTACCTGAGTTCGGCCAATTTGATTTATATATTAATTGCGAAATCTGATTTACGAATAATATGGTTCTCGATTGAAGAAAGATCTAACTCCATTATTTTTTTCTGCATACCCGGAAAGATGAAATCCGGTGCGATTTCTAATAATGGAATAATAACAAAATCACGTTTCAAAGATTCCGGATGCGGAATAACGAGCATATCTCCGGTATAAATTACGTCATTATAGAAAATAATATCAACATCAATTTCACGTTCTCCCCATTTTTCTAACGATTCAGTTCTACCGATATTTTTTTCCAAATGCTTTACAAACTGAAGCAGTTCAATAATATTAAAATCGGAACTAATTGCAATCACAGCATTTAGAAAATTCGGTTGATCAACAATTCCGTAAGGCGTGGTTTCATAAATTGAAGAACATTTAAGAACCTTACAAGAATCATTTTCATTTATTTTACGAACAGCACTATAAATGAATTCCAGTCTGTTCCCTTTATTAGAACCGAGTGCTAAGAAAATATTATTTACCATTTTCCTTTATCACTTCTGCTTCAACACAATCGAGTACACCACCTACAGGAACGCTATGTTTGCGAACCCGAACTGCAATTTTTTTAATATTCGGATATTTTTTTAATAACTCGTCTGCTATGGTTAATGAAAGTGTTTCAATCAAATAATATTTTTTTTCATGAACCAGTTGGTGAATAAATTTATAAACATCATGGTAATTGATAGTCAGTCTCAAGTCATCTTTTACAGCTGCATCTGAAAAATCAGTATATATATCAACATCGGCTTCGAACTTACCACCCATACTTTGTTCTTCCTGCAAAGCACCATGATATGCATAAAATGATGCGTTCTTTATACGAATTATATTTGTCATTTGATCACTAAAGTTTTTGTGTTGTAGTATTTTAAGAGCCCACGAAAGTTAGCAAATAATATTCCTATTAACACGAATGCACTTCCGGTCAGAGTTTGAAGTGAAAAATTTTCGTTTAATATAAGCCACCCTAGAATAACAGCAACAATTGGAGTTATAAATGAAGAAAGCGAAAGTATAACTATATTCATTCTTTTTAATAGCCAGTAGTATGTAGTAAAAGCAACCAGCGTTCCAAAAATAGCAAGATAAATAATTGATGATACTGCTGTAAAGTTAAAATCCCATGAAGAACGATTTTCAAAAAGTAATGCCGCAATTATTAAAATTAGTCCCGCAAAAAAGAGCGGAACCAGGTGCATTGATAATGGATTAAGATGCTGCCCGTATTTTTTTATAACAACTGCAATTGATGCCTGCATAGCGGCACTTATCAATACAGCCAATATTCCTAAAAACTGCTGGGATAGATCAAGCGATAAATTTTCGGAAAAAATTATTACTATGCCGCTGAATCCAATTATGACACCTAAGAACTGGTTAATTCCAATCTTCTCCTTTGAGAATGCAATTTTTGAAAAAATAATAATGCAAAACGGCATTACTGCAAATACAATTGAAGTAAGCCCCGAAGGAATAAATTGCTCTGCCCAGTAGACCAAAGAAAACGGAATTACAAACGAAAATAGAGATGTAATAGCATAAAGCTGTATCGAGCGGCGGTCAGTTTGAAGAGATATTTTACTATACCGCATAAATACAAATACAAAAAATGATGCAAGCGAAAATCTTAGTCCGGATGAAATCAACGGTGTTAGCGAATCCAAGCCGAGCCGTATTGCAAGCCAGGTTGAGCCCCAAATAAAACTTATTAAAACATATCCCGCAGCTATTTTAAATTTTTCCGAACCCAATTAAATTTCCCTCATTGCAATCACACCAAATGAACGACCGGATAATTTACCGTCTCTTCGATATGAGTGAAGTAATTCTTTCTCCTCAAAGGAACAAAACGGAGATATTTCAATATTTTTTTTTGGTATTCCGAAATTGTAAATCATATCTAGATTAGTTCGTGAAACGTCGAGAAATATTTTTCCGTTTTTCATACACGAATATTTTTTATCAAATTGCAAAGCAACATCTTCTCCAACTTCATAATTATTTTGAGATATTGAAGGACCTATGTACGTAAAAAGATATTCCGATTTTGAATTAAAGCTTTCCGACAAGAATTTCAATGTTTTTTGTAATATTTGTTTTTGCGTTCCTCGCCATCCGGAATGAATACCGGCAATTATTTTATTCATTCTATCGTAAACAAAAATAGGAACGCAATCTGCTGTTGATATTGCAAGTCCTATATTAGGTTTGGTCGTGATCATTGCATCGCTCTCACCAATTAGTCCAGGTTTTTCCACAACTGTAATTATATCGGAATGAATCTGTTTTTGAATTGCAATTTGTTCGGTCTTCAAACCTAATTTATTATAAAACGCTTCACGATTCTCATTAACAATATCTGAATTATCACCTACTGTAAGAGACAAATTAAAAGAGAACGGTAAATTGCGGTCCATGCCGTTTTTGGTACTTAAGCCAAAAATAATTTCCGGAAATTTTTGAAAAAGATGAGATTTAATTATTTGCATAGTGTAGCCGGTAGATCCGATCTCCTTCCACTTTGTAAAGCGGAAGGATAATTGGGAATATCAAATTGCTTTTAATGACTCATCTAAGTCCAACAAAATATCATCTGTGTTTTCAAGACCAATTGCCAGACGAACACCGCCAGCATCGATTCCGCGCTCCCTTAATTTATCCGGAGGAACAACAGAGTGTGTCATAGAAGCGGGATGCTCAATTAAAGTGCGTGTATGACCTAAGGATACCGCAAGTGTCATTGTATAAGCGTTATCGGCAACATAATCCATAAATCTGCCACCGACTTCTTTTGTTTCTGCCGGCGTATTTCCTTTTAAAACAAAATAGAGAAGACTTCCCGGTGCAAAATTTCCGTTGAAGTCAACCATCTGTTTTTTTGCAATTTCATAACCTTTGAAATTTGGAAGACCAGGATAATTTACGAATTCAACTTTTGGATGAGCATTAAGAAATTCCGCAATTCTCATGGCTGATTTAATCTGGTGTCTCTGTCTTAATGCAAGAGTCGGTAAGCCGTATGTCAGAATTGCCCACGCACTTTTTGTATTCAATACAGCTCCAAAATCTTTTCTATATAAAAGAAGTAAATCACGATACTTCTTCTTACCTATCACAACTCCACCCATATCAGTTCCAAATCCACCGATTCCTTTTGTGAGTGAGTGGACAACAAAATCAGCTCCTAATTCAATTGGTCTTTGACAAAAAGGAGTTGCAAAAGTATTGTCAACAACAATCTTTATCTGATCAATTTCATTTCTTGTCTTGTTGACCTCTTTGACAATCTCCGCAACCGCTCTTACATCAACTATTTGAATATTTGGATTAGCCGGCGTTTCAAAATAAATTACTTTTGTTTTCTCTGTTAAAGTATTTAGAATACTATTGTGAGTTGTCAAATCAATTGGTGAAACTTTGATATTGTACTTCGGATACCAGTTATTGAACAATGATATTGTGCAGCCGTATAAAGTATTATGAGTGATTATTTGATCACCGCTCTTGGTTAAACTTCCAAGCACTCCGGAAATTGCGCCCATTCCGCTTGCAAAGCTGACTGCCGTTTCTCCTTTTTCAACATAAGCTAAATTTTCTTCCAGCATATCTTTATTTGGTTCGCCAAGACGATCATAAATAAAAATTGGCGCTTTGTCTCCAAATTCTTCCGTATTAGCGAATTGCATAAAACCTTGCGCTCCACGCTCAACAGAATCAAGCCGGAACGTAGTTGATGATGAAATCGGTGCCGTTACATGATGAGAATAATCCCATTTATCGGAAACATCTTTACCATAAATTAAATGAGTATCCATCGAGTATTTAGAATCATCCTGAACATTTTTTTTCTTTTCAACTTTTTCGTCTAACATCTTAAACTCCTGATAAATTGCTAAACAAAATTACTGAAATTAAACGAGGGATTCTATTCTGACATAATTTAATAATCGGAAGGAAGTATTATCATTTTAAACTTCGAGTCGTCTAGTAAAATGATTTTTGCTAATCATTCCCCTATCGAAAACCTAAAATAGATCATCTCTCATGATGACGACCATGAAATGAATCAAATAACTGATGTTACGCAAGAAATGATTTTTTTTTGCCACTAAGGCACTAAGGCACCAAGTATAAATTTGATATTTATTCGTTTTTTGATATTTCTTTGTGCCTTAGTGTCTTTGTGGCTAAGGTTTTTAAAAGTATGCATGACATTAGTTAAATAATATAAAATTTTATCCAGCTCACAAGAGATTATTCTTGGCTAACCATTCATCATTATAAATTGTACTAAAATATTTGTAGCCGGAATCGCAAATAAGAGTAACAATATTTGCTTCGCGGTCAATTTCACGTGCAAGATGAACCGCGCCGTAAACGTTAGCACCGCTCGATCCTCCGGCAAGAATTCCCTCTTCGAATGCAATCTTCTTTGCCCATCCAAATGCTTTTTTATCTTCTACCTTCATCATATCATCCAAAATATCTAATTGCGCAGTATCTATCAGAAATTCATCTCCCATTCCTTCAACCAAATAATGTTCCGGTTTAATCATTTTTTTGTATTTGAACCAATCATAAAAAACAGATCCTACAGGATCAAGACCGATCAATTTAATATTTGGATTTTTTTCTTTAAGATATTTTCCGGCGCCGCATATTGTACCTCCGGTTCCAACCGCAGCAATAAAATAATCGATCTTCCCTTCCATCTGTTCCCAAATTTCAGGCCCGGTCGTCATGTAATGCGATTCGTTATTATCAAGATTGTTGTGTTGATCTATGTAATAAAGTGAAGGATCTTTTTTTGTGAGATTCAATGCATATTGATTGTAGGAATCGGGATGTTCGGGCGGAAGTGATGCATCTACTTTAACAACATCAACGCCAAGAACTTCCAGCATTTTAATTTTCTCTTTACTTGTTGTATTACGAATAACAATTTTCAGTTTGTAACCTTTTTGCCGGCATATAATTGCCAGACCCATTGCAGTATTACCAGAAGAGTTTTCAAGAATGGTATCACCGGGTTTGATCTTACCTTCCCTCTCAGCTTTTTCAATCATGTATTTTGCAATACGGTCTTTAATACTTCCGCCGGGATTCATGAATTCCATCTTTGCCCAAATTGTGGCTTTCAATCCTTTAGAGATATTTCCAAGTTTAACAATCGGTGTTCTGCCGATTGCATCAATAATACTTTCATAACGATTATTTCTCATTAGCATTCCATTAGTCGGTTAAAGAGTATCCTCTCAAAAATTCTTCTGCAGTCATTCGTTTACGTCCCTCGGGTTGAAGTTCAAGAATCTGCAGATAGCTGTTATTTGTTTTGACAAATATTTCTTTTTTAGATTCTAAAATTTTTATTGTATTCTGTGATTGGCTGTCATCAATCGACAATTTTTGTTTGAACTGATCTCTGATGGCTTCAAAACTATCACCAATTATTTTAGTTTTAAAAACCTTATAACTCTTTCCGTTCCTTTCAAAATAGGCGCCCGGATGAGGCGATAATCCCCGTACCAAATTATGAATTTCAATATCTCTTCTTGCCCAATCAATCTTACAAATTTCTTTTGTGATTTTTGGAGCCGGAGAAGCGATAGAATCATTTTGTTTTGAAGAAACAACTTTTCCATTTTCAATCAATTCAACAGTCTTAGAGACAACGTTTGCACCAATTATCATCATTTTATCATGAAGAGTACCGAAATCATCATCATCATCAATTTTGATTTTTTCTTGGATGATAACATTTCCTGTATCCACTTTATCTGCTAAGGAAAATGTTGTCACTCCCGTTTCGGTTTCTCCATTTATGATTGCCCACTGAATAGGTGCGGCCCCTCTGTATTTCGGCAATAAAGAGCCATGCAGATTGAACGATCCTTCTTTTGGAATCGAATAAACTTCTTTCGGTAGAATTTTAAATGCAACAACAATGATCAGATCCGGTTCAAGTTCTTTAAGGCGCTGGATAAATTTTTCATCTTTCAGAGAAATTGGAGTCAGAACTTCCAAATTATTTTCCGATGAAAAAATCTTAACCGATGTAGAGGAGATTTGTTTTCCTCTTCCGCGTTCTTTATCTGGTGCAGAAACAACAGCAGCAATTTTGTGTTTGGATTGAAGAAGTATTTTGAGCGAAGGAATCGCAAATTCTGGCGTTCCCATAAAAACAATTTTCATTTTTTAACTCCGCTCAATAGTTCCGGCAGGAATTCTTCGGTGTGAATTATCCTTCAGTGATCGGATATTCAATCTCAACTTCCCTATTCATAATGTTCGATAATTCAGCAGAAAGCTTTTGTTTTATATCTTCGGCAACGCGGTCCGGGATCATCTTCCCAATTAAGTGATCATACTCATGCAGAATTACGCGAGCCAGCATAGCATCTGCTTCCATTTCAACTTCTTTTTCATCCGTATCCATAAATTGGATTTTAATTTGGTCTGAACGAAGAACATTAGCATGTAAATTAGGAAGACTCAGGCACCCTTCTTCTTTAAAAGATTTTTCATCAGATTGAAGAAGTATTTTGGGGTTAATCATCACAATCGGTTTAAATTTTTCATAACCGTCTGCTCCATCGAGATCTAAAACAAATATAGATTCTCTATAACCCACTTGGTTTGCTGCAAGTCCAATTCCATTGGCATTGCGCATCGTATCAAACATGTTCTTAATTTTTCTGATAATGTCATCGGTGACTTCTTTTACCGGCTGGGCTTTCTGCCGTAAAATCTTATCACCATAAATTGATATTGGTACAATTGCCATATATTTTTCACGAAAATTATTGCGCTTCAGCTCTAACGACATCCGCGCTTAGATCATTAAATAAATTAACTTCTGTTGAATAGAACAACATTCTCACAAGCAATCGAAAGATAATTAACATTTGTTGAAGAATAAAGGAGACGAATAAAAAATAGAATGGTGTCCGCGGAATGAATCTTCCTATAACATTATAAATGATAGAACCGAGGGCACCAATTATTGCAACAATCAAAAATGTAATAAATACTTTGCTGAAATTATTACTTATGAACCGTATCGCATTTAAACATTCTTTGAATATCTCGTTTTTGTCTTTAACAGCAAGCGAAATTTTGGAATAATCAGAGACCATCGTAACTATCCCGATAAAAAATACAAGCAGAAGATAACGCAAAGCTTTTAGAATAAAGTCGGCATAAACGTTTTCGGAATTTTTAAACATAATGGAAATTAGATCGCCTGAGTAATCATTAATTTTAAATGCAGCGGCAAAGAAGAGAAGAGAAATTAGAAGTACTTTTGTAAATCGTAAAAAATATTTTACTCCGCCGTAGAAAAAATCAACCGTATGATTTTTATCCGGATTCTGAAAAATCGAAATCAAACCACCTAGGAAAAAAGTTTGAATTAGGGCGTAGATACCTACAACAAAATAGATACTTAATGGAAGGTGATTTAGCTGGATATTATAGAGATTTCTAAACTGAATATACCACATGTAATCAAAACTTAGCGCTAACCGGTCACTTGTTAATGAGGTACCTAAATTATCAATAAGAATATTATAGATTGGAACAGCAAGCACTAATGCTGCCATAGCATTAAATGCCCACATAATAATTACAAATTTATCGTTATGGAAAACTGATCTGATACCATGAAGCAATATTTGTTTTATGCTTATATTCATCCTATGCTTCCCAACAGTACAAGTGCATTTTGAATCCAAAAGAATAAACGGATTACGAGCGATAACGAAGCCCACACACGCGGCTCAACAGTAAATGAATTATTTGCGAAATTTATATCAAGTAAATTCTTTCTTTGAGGATCAATTTCTGCGGCAATAACTTTATTTTTCGTTCTAAATTTTAAAAGTTTCCATCGCTCTGTTCCATCCCATTTCTGGTACAATGTGTCCTTATCCGTATAGAGCGCAATATCATTTTTAAATGATCCATCGCCAAGACGTTCAGCCAATACTTCATATTCGTCTGATGAATTCTGCTTGATAGAAGTTATTTTATAATCGAAATATTTAGGAGATTTATAAAATTCATCGAAGAACCAACTCATATCTTCATTGCAGTTATTCTGGACAATCGAAATGAAATCTGCCGCATTCGGATGCTTGTATTTAAACTCATTGTAATATTCTTTCAAGATTGCCATCATCTTTTCATGACCAACATATCTTTCAAGAGTAAGAAGAACAAGTTCCGGTTTATTATAAGAATTTACAACGTAGGATAACCTTGTTGGAAGTTTGTAAGAAGTATCGGCAAGTGTACCGATAGATAAATTTTTGTAGTAGGAGTTTGCGCTTCTTGAACCTTCAGGCATTTGAATATCTACAAGAGTATAGATCAATGGTATGTCATTGAAAGAAAGAAAATTTAATCCAAAAACTGGAATGTAAGAAGCGAATTTAAAATTCTCTAAGATTTCCGGCTGATAATGATACATTATTTTTGTTGCTATATACGATGTGAAACCTTCATCTAGCCAGGCTTCATAAACTTCGTTGCTGGCAATTAGACCTTGGAAAAACTGATGAGAAAATTCATGTGTGACAAGATACTCCGGTCCGCCCGTTTCTTTAGGGGAAAATAATTCGGCACTAACGGTGAAAAGAGTTGGATACTCCATTCCTCCGGAGGCGGAAGTGCGCGGAACATCAACCAGAGTTACATTTTGATACGGATAAATTCCAATATTATCTTCAAAATAAGTAAGACAATTTTTTACGGTTTGAAAATATCGGTCAAAATATTTTTCACGCTCCGGCTGTACATATGCTTGAATTGTTACCTGAGTTCCATCTTTACGTTTGTATGTTTCATTCCGATGTAGAATTTTATCTGAAGCCAGCCAAACAAAATCATGAACACCCGATTGAACAAATTTAAATACTGAGGAGTTTATATCAGTAGATTTTTCAGTTTCAACACCGGTGGCGGCAACAATATAATTTTTCGGCACTTTTATTTTAACAGAGTAATCGCCGAAGTCTGAATAATAATTCAAGTAAGGATGATATTGGCTGCATACCCATCTCCCATTTTCAAAGACTCCGACTTTTGGAAACCACTGTGAGACAAAGAAAAAATTTCTTCCTGTAGCATAACCCATTCTTTTAACCGAACGGGGAATCTTCATTGAATAATCAAAAAATATATTTACGCTATCGCCCGGTAGAACCGGTTTGTCTAAAATTACTTTTGCAACAGTGCTGTCGTGTGGATTTTCTATTTCTGGTTGGAAATAAATCAATTCAGCTAATTTTCCATTCACCAAAAATGTCTTAACATTCGTTTGAGTTTGAGTTTCGGAATTGATTGGAAACGCTTTAGCAAAGAGTGTTTTATTGCTTTTATATCCGTTTGCATAAAAATGGAATTGTATTTCCGTTGTAGGTGAGTTTGTTTTGTTTATCCAAGTAATGTTCTCTTTAACAAAGATCTTTTTGGCGTTAGCATCGAATTCAACATCCAGATTATAATTTGCGCGTTTATCAACTTTAGCTAGCTCTGATTTGAGTATCCCGTCAGTATAATTGTTAATTGAGACCGAATTATTTGACTCTGTGGCGTTGGGTTCATTGTCCGCTAGATAAAGCAAGCCGGTAAATAAAATTAACAGTATAAATGCAGTAAGTTTTTTCATCACATAACCAAATTAAAGAGAAGTGATGTTTAATTCAATCAAAAGGTTTTAAAAATAATAATCCCGCCTAAGCGGGATTATTAATAACACTGAAAGCTTCAAACGGTTTACTTTATTTCAATCGTTTTTGGTTTCATTCTTTCATGTTTAGGAAGTTTCACATTGAGCACGCCGTTATCAAGCTTTGCATCAATTTTAGATTCGTCAATATTTTCAGAAATTTTGAATCTACGATAAAAGTTGCCTGTCTCTGTTTCCTTCAGAACATATTTACGGTTTATAACTTCGTCGAAAGTGATTCTTCCCATAATTATGAGGTGTCCCTCTTCAAGTTTAATTTTAACATCTTCCTTGGAAACCCCGGGCATCTGAGCCATTAGAAAATAATCTTCTGAAGTTTCGTAGATATCAATTAAAGGAGCTACCCAGGATTCAACTTCGAGAGCTTCATCCCAACTTCTTTTATTTTTTACTTCTACCATTTCTTTTTGTTCAGTCATACTGACCTCCGATTTATTTTTTTTATTACATGAATTTATTTTTTATCATCATCAACGACTTCATAAGATGCGTCTTCAACATTCTTTTCATCTTTTTTATCTGAAGTCGACTTCTGCTGCGGTTCACCTTGTGGCTGACCTTCAGATGGTTCTCCGCCTTGCGCTCCGGGTGTTGGACCTTGCTGAGCATATAACTTTTGCGAAATTTCATTCCATACTTTGGTCAATCCATCAGTTGCAGTTTTTATTCTATCCGTATCGTTTGATGCAATTGCTTCTTCAACTTTCTTTATTTCACTTTCAAGCTGGTTTTTCTGTTCCGATGTAATTTTGTCTTTCATCTCTTCGATTTGTTTCTTTGTTTGGAAGATCAGATTATCCGCTTGATTCTTTACTTCAACAGCTTCTTTCTTCTTTTTATCTTCCGCCGCATGTTCTTTTGCAGTCTGCCTCATCTTCTCAACTTCATCTTTAGATAGTCCGCTTGAAGAAGTGATTCTAATACTTTGTTCTTTGCTTGTGGCTTTATCTTTAGCCGCTACATGAAGAATTCCGTTAGCATCAATATCGAAAGTTACTTCAACTTGAGGAATACCACGTGGTGCCGGCGGAATTCCATCCAAATGAAATTTCCCTAAGGTTCTATTATCAACTGCCATCGGACGTTCACCCTGAAGAATATGGATTTCCACAGACGGCTGATTATCTGATGCTGTTGAAAATACTTCACTCTTCTTAGTCGGAATAGTCGTATTCGCTTCAATTAATTTTGTAAAGACGCCGCCAAGAGTTTCAATACCAAGTGAAAGAGGTGTAACATCGAGCAGAAGAACATCTTTAACATCACCTGCAAGAACACCACCCTGTATTGCTGCACCGATTGCTACTACTTCATCCGGGTTTACACCTTTATGCGGTTCTCTTCCAAAAAGACTTTTAACAAGTTCTTGAACTTTTGGGACTCTTGTTGAACCGCCCACTAAGATAACTTCATCAATCTGAGAAGTTGAAACGCCTGCATCTTTAATTGCACGTTCACATGGTCCAACTGTTCTCTGAATCAGATCATCAATCAGCTGCTCAAATTTTGCTCTTGAGAGATTAATATTTAAATGCTTTGGTCCATCTTGTGTAGCAGTAATAAACGGTAAATTAACATCCGTCTGAACTGATGACGAGAGTTCAATCTTTGCTTTTTCAGAAGCTTCCTTTAAACGCTGAAGAGCCATTGGATCTTTTCGCAGATCAATTCCTTCCTGTTTCTGAAATTCATCAGCGAGATAGTCAATTAATCTTTGATCAAAATCATCACCGCCAAGATGTGTATCTCCATTTGTTGATTTAACTTCAAATACACCTTCGCCTAACTGCAAAATCGAAATATCAAATGTTCCGCCGCCAAGATCATAAACTGCAACAAGTTCTTCCTTATGTTTTTTGTCTAATCCATATGCAAGAGCCGCTGCTGTCGGTTCATTTATAATTCTCTTCACTTTCAATCCGGCAATCTCACCGGCGTCTTTTGTTGCCTGGCGCTGTGCATCATTAAAATATGCCGGTACAGTAATTACAGCTTCAGTAACTTCCTGACCAAGATAATCCTCCGCGGTTTTTTTCATTTTTTGCAAAACCATTGCACTAATTTCCGGTGGCGAATATAATCTGTCGCCAATCTCAACTCTTGCGGATCCGTTATCACCAGCAACAACTTTGTATGGAACTTCCTTTGCTTCAACATCAACTTCTTCTCTTTTTCTTCCCATAAATCGTTTGATCGAAAAGATTGTGTTTTGTGGATTAGTAACAGCCTGACGTTTTCCCGGCTGCCCGATCAATCTTTCACCGGATTTTGTAAATGCAATAACAGATGGAGTCGTTCTTCCACCTTCCGAATTTGGAATTACTACCGGTTCGTTTCCTTCCATAACCGCAACGCACGAATTCGTTGTTCCAAGATCAATTCCTATAATTTTTCCCATTTCAGTATCCTTTAGATTTGATTTTTGAATGAGCTGAAGTGGTTACTTCAGCTCGATTAATTTCTCGTTTTTTACTCTTGCTTCCGTTTTTTTCAATTGTATTTGAAGCATGCCATTTTCAAACTTGGCATCAACCTTCTCGGAATCAACTTCTTCCGGAAGTGTGAAAGAGCGTTTAAATGAACCGAACATTCTTTCACTTCTATAAAAGTTCTTATCTTTTTGTTCAGATTCTTTTTTCTTTTCCCCTTCTATTGTTAAAATGTTATCTTGCAAAGTGATTTTGATATTTTCTTTTTTTACTCCGGGGATTTCTGCGGTTACACTAATATTGTTCTTATCCTCCGAAATATCGATTCTCGGGTAAAAAGTTTCATTCATGTTGAATCCAAAGCTTGAGAAATCATCAAAGTATCTTTGAATTCTGTCATGAATAGTTTCAAAATCTCGCATGGGTTCGAATTTAATAAGTGTCATTTTATCCTCCTTTAATTTTGATGATACTATTATACAATGTATGTGCCAAGAGCCATATGTTTCGTAATTATATATTTTTTAATGATTTAGAGGATCGCACACGATTTTTGAGCTATCGGAATTTTTGACAGAGATTCAAATATAATTTCTAGTGTGTCTTAACTTCTGACCGAAATTAAAATTTTTTTTCATGAAATTTATTTTTAGGAGATTACAATTTTGTTCAAGATCGAAGAGTTTGATATCAAGCTTGATACCGATTACATTGGTAGAAATTTTATTTACAGTGACGAGGTTGAATCTACGAATGCAATGTTATTAGCGAGTAAGGAATCAAACCAGAACGGAACAGTTCTTCTTGCAGAATTTCAAAGCAAAGGGCGCGGTAGAAAAGAAAGAGAATGGATTAGCAGCAGCGGGCAAAATCTTACATTCTCCATTTTGCTAAAAGGTGAATTCAAGGAGCAGAAAATTCATTTGATAAACTTAAGCGCTGCGATTGCAGTTGCTCAATCCATAGAAAATCTTTTTCAACTCAACGTTGAACTTAAATGGCCAAATGATGTTTTAATCCATAAGAAAAAAATTGCCGGAATTCTGCTCGAATCAATTTCTAAAGGAAATAAAATAAGCAGAATTGTTGTGGGAATTGGAATAAACGTGAATCAGCCGAACTTCCCGGGTCAGTTTGAAATTCCACCAACTTCCGTGAGAAAGGAATTTCATTCAATTGTAAGCAGAGAAAAATTACTTAGTGAAGTACTTAACAATTTTGAAGAAATGCTTGAAGTATCTAAACGATCCGGCAAAAAAGTTTTAACCGATTGGCGCAATCGTTGTAAAATGATTGGTGAAAAAATCAAAATTGTTGATGGCGACAAAACTAAAGTCGGCATTTTTGATGACATTGATGAAAATGGATTCTTAGTTCTTCGAATCGGCGACAAATTGGAAAAAATCCATTACGGCGATGTGAGTCTTAGATAGAAAGGAATTAATGCGAGTATATTTCGATAACGCCGCTACAACACCGGTCCATCCAAAAGTATTTGAAGCCATGAAGCCTTACCTGATGGGTGAGTTTGGAAATCCATCTTCAATTCATTCGTATGGCAGAACAGTAAGAGTAGCAATTGAAGATGCACGCGAGACTGTTGCTGACTTTATAAATGCGAATCCGAGTGAAATTTATTTTACCAGCGGAGGTACTGAGGCAAACAATTTTGCAATCTTCGGAATAACGAAAACAGAATTTGAGGAGAGCAAACGTAATAAAATTATTACCTCAAAGGTTGAACATCATTGTGTGCTCGATACTTTTCAAGAATTAGAGAGAAATGGTTTCAATGTTCATTGGCTGAATGTTGATTCTGAATCAAGAATTAATTTGTCTTCATTAACTGACAATATTGATAAAAACACTTCCTTAGTTTCATTGATGCACGTTAATAATGAAACCGGAATAATTAATCCAATAGAAGAGATTGCGGTTTCAATCAGATCAAAAAATATTTTCTTTCATACTGACGCTGTTCAAAGTTTTGGAAAAATCCCAATAGATGTAAAAAATCTGGGAGTAGATTCTCTCTGCGGTTCGGCTCATAAAATTAATGGTCCTAAAGGAACCGGTTTTGCATTTGTAAAAAGCGGAACACCCCTTTCGCCATTGTTGTTAGGCGGTTCACAAGAACGTAACCGGCGAGGTGGAACTGAGAATGTTGCCGGAATAGTTGGATTTACGCAAGCAATTAAAATCGCTAAAGATTCAATGCCTTCAAATTATGATCATGCAAAAAAACTTAAAGAAAAATTTATTGCCGGACTTGCAACAATCGATAATAACGGGATACTAATTAACAGCACTCCGCTTACATCCCCATTCATTTTAAGTATTACATTCAAATCTGAATTTTATAATAATGATTCCGAATCTTTGTTAATGTATCTTGATATTAACGGAGTTGCCGCATCAAACGGATCGGCTTGTACTAGCGGGACGATAAAAGCTTCTCATGTAATACTCGGGATGGGATATAATCCGGAAGATGCTGCCGGTACTTTAAGGTTATCTTTTAACTCGATGAATAAAGTAGAAGAAGTTGACTTTACACTTGATGTTTTAAGTAGACTAGTAAAAAAATTCAGAAAATAGATTTACACTCTCTAGATATTTTAATTATTCTTAACTCGTTGAATAGATTAGTTTTTGACATTACGATAAGTAATCTATCAACTGTGATAGTTTTTCCTTCATCTGTTTTCTGTTTACAATAAAATCTACAAATCCATTCTCAAGCTGAAATTCTGTCTTCTGAAAACCTTCGGGTAAATCTTTGCCTATCGTTTGCTTGATAACGCGTGGTCCGGCAAAACCAATTAATGCTTTCGGTTCTGCGACAATTATATCTCCGAGCATTGCATAACTGGCTGTAACTCCACCTGTAGTTGGATCGGTTAATATTGATATGTAAGGTAATTTTGCTTCAGCATTACGCGCCAGTCTTGAACTTGTTTTAGCCATTTGCATAAGTGAGAATGCACCTT
This sequence comes from Ignavibacteriales bacterium, assembly GCA_026390795.1. Classification (NCBI taxonomy): domain Bacteria; kingdom Pseudomonadati; phylum Ignavibacteriota; class Ignavibacteria; order Ignavibacteriales; species Ignavibacteriales bacterium. Next base: position 191,309 of record JAPLFG010000002.1, on the reverse strand, counting down.
CCATCATTCTTGCACCGCCGCTTTGACTTATTATTATCATAGGGATTTTTTCTTCATAGGCTGCGTCAATTGCACGCGCAATTTTTTCACCAACAACGGAACCCATGCTTCCGCCTATAAAATTAAAATCCATGCAGGCAAATGAAGTTTTTTTTCCGTCAATTTTGCCAACACCGGTTTTTACCGCATCATTCAATCCGCTTTTTTTAATTGTAGCAACAATCCTTTCAGAATATTTTTTTGTATCGGTGAATTCAAGCGGATCTCCGGATTTCATTTTTTTATCAAGCTCTTTAAAAGAACCTTTATCAAACAGAAGTGAGATGTATTGGTCACTTCCGATTCTAAAATGATAATTGCATTTTGGGCAACACCATAAATTTACTTCAAGCTGTTTTGTATGAATTATTTCTCCGCAATCTTCACATTTAGACCATTGACCGTCCGGTATATCTGTCTTTTTGCTATCGCGGGAAATATTTTCTTTTTTTCTTGTAAACCAACCCATTAAGATTTTCTCTTTTCAATGTTCACAAATAAAGTGATTGTTTGATTCGGATTTTGAGGATCGTTTGAGTAAAGAGTGACGGTACGAGTCAACTTTCCTTCACGGTTCGCAGTGTCTAATTCGATTCTAATAGTTCCGGATTCATCCGGTTTTAGTGATTTACTGCTTAACAAGGCGGCGGTACATCCGCATGATGTTTTTACATCATTAATTAAAAGTACACTTTTGCCTTCGTTCTTAAATCCTAATTTGACATTTACAATTTTTCCTTCTTCAACATTTCCGAAATCATAAGTTGATTTATTAAGAGTAAGTTTAGGATTTACACCATTTTTGGAGGCTAAGTTTTTATCAACCACTACTCCGGTAAATGAAAGTTTGTATTCCGGATTTACGGGATCATTAGAAGAGACATAAACAAATTTTTCTTGAGGTCCCAAACGGTTTTCGGAATTGAACTCAACCTTTACAAAAGTTTTTTCTCCCGGTTTCAGTTTCATTTTACCCGGTTTTGCCGCAGTACAGCCGCATGAGGCTCTAACTTGACTAATCACAAGCTCAGCTGTTCCGGTATTTTGAATTTCAAAATTGTGCGTAACCACTTCGGATTCAGTGATTGTGCCAAAATCGTGGCGATCTGTCTTTACACTGATTCTCGGAGCGACTATCTGTGCAAATAAGGTTGCTGTAAAACTTAAAAGGAAAAAAAAAGTAATTCTTTTCATTTCTTTGCCCTAACTATAAATTTCTTAAAATAATTTGGTTCGAGATAATCCTGATCAAAAGTTAATAAATCCTGACCATATAAATAAGCCCATTCACCAATTGCTTTTGCAGTTGGACCATCCGGTACATTTAATTTTGTAGATTTTCCAAAGTTTCCATAAACCATTTCATCCGAAGCGACCAGATTTTCTAAATTAATTTTCTCAATTAATTTAAGTTCTTCTAGTATTTCAACTTTAATTCCTTTTTTAAAATATCGAGCAAAATAAGCTTCTTCAATATTTGCACCGACGGCAATTGCAAATCTCGATTGATCCGGAAGATATTCTGCAATTTGGTGAGCGAATGCATCGAATGTTGGTACAGGTATAATAGGCAATGCTGCCCCAAATGCAATTCCTTTAGCAGCAGAAAGCCCAATTCTTAATCCGGTAAACGACCCGGGTCCCATCGAAACTGCAATTGATTTGATTTTATTTAGTTCAATATCAGAAATTTTTAGAACGGTATCGATCATACCAATTAATTTTTGTGAATGAACATGTTTTTCCAAATAGTTCAATTCAATAAATTTATTTATGTCCAGATATAAAGCTACACTGCACAGTGTACCAGAAGTCTCTAAAGCCAATATTGGAAATAATTCATTCATGCTTTAATATCGATATTTCTCTTTCAGTATTATTGTCAATCTTCAATTCGATCTCATAATTCTTCTTAGGCAAAATTTCAGTGAACATATCCGCCCACTCAATAAATACAATCGTTTCATTGTTCATGATGTAATCTTCAAATCCTATATCGTAAAGCTCTTCAATCTTCTTTACGCGGTAAAAATCAAAATGAATAATATCTTTTCCGTTGTGGTATTCGTTTACAATAGAGAAGCTTGGACTAGAAACATTTTCAATACCGAATTGACGGCAAACATTCTTAACAAAAAATGTTTTACCTGAACCAAGATCGCCATTTAAGAGAACAATTTCACCTGGAACAAGAAGTTTGGAAAATTCCTTTGCGATCTCTATTGTTTCACTTTCCGTTTTAATTTTTTTACTAAAAGGAAATTCCATCAAACCTTTGTCTCCAAAGTAACTACCGGAAGAAGCATTTCTTCCATAGAAATACCGCCGTGCTGAAAACTATCTTTGTAGTAACTCAAATATTTGTGATAGTCTGTTGGATAAACAAAATAAAAATCTTCTTTTGAAATAATATAACTAACTGTTAAACCGCGCTTAGGTAATTTATAATCAAGTGGATTTTTTATAAAGATTGCATGCTTATCATCAACTTTAAGATTGCGACCGAACTTAAACCGCAAATTAGGAGACGCTTCTTTATCGCCTAACACTTTTGCCCCGCGCAATGTTCGTATGCTGCCGTGATCGGTAGTCACAATTATTTTTGCATGAGGAATTGTCGCAATCGCCCGGAATGTGTTAAGTAATGATGAATGCTGAAACCAGCTATTTGTAAGAGACCGGTAAGCGGCTTCATCCGGTGCGATTTCTTTTAGAATCGCAGAATCGGATCGACCGTGCGCGATCATATCCAAGAAATTTACCACTACAGCCATAAAATGAGTTTTCTTATGTGAAAGGACATTTTGCTCAAATGAGCGACCGACATCGGGATCAATTATTTTTATGTACTTCAATTCATTCTTTAAAGAAATTTTTCTTCTGTTCAATAGATTTTGCAGCAGTTCTTTCTCATATTTATTCATACTATTTTCATCATCGTTCATCGTTCCCCAAAGATCAGGATAATTTTTTTCAATCTCTGAAGGGAATAATCCGGCAAATAATGAATTACGCGCGTAAGGTGTTGCAGTTGGAAGAATTGAATAATAATAATCTTTATGAATATTGAACAAATCCGTCAAATGTTTTTCCATCACCAACCATTGATCGAGACGTAAGCAATCAATCACGAAGAAAAAAACCGGTCCTTCTGTTTTTGATAATTGCGGAATTACATATTTATCAACAATCTGTGTAGTTAAGGTTGGAACATCCTCCCCGCCGACATTATCAATCCAATTTTTATATTTTTTTTCTACATATTTACTAAACTCTTGGTTGCATTCTTTCCGCTGTTCAACAAGAGTCTGACGAAGATCAACTTCCGGATGAGTATCAAGTTCCATATCCCAGTTGGTCAGTTTCAAATAGATGTCGATCCAATCATCATAATCCGGGTCGAGTAAAAGCCTGCGTGAGATTTCATTAAAATCGTGGAGATAATCTTTTGCAACGTACTCGCCGGAAATTTTTTTCTGCTCAAGAATTTTTTTGCAGACCATAAGAACTTGCGAAGGAAGGACCGGTTTTATCAAGTAATCACTTATCTTACTTCCGATTGCGTCATGCATCAACGATTCTTCTTCGCTTTTAGTAACCATTACAACCGGAATGTTTGGATTGATCTCTTTTATTTGAGCCAGTGTTTCGAGTCCGCCGATACCTGCCATCATTTCATCAAGAAAGATCAAATCGAATTGATTTTCTCTTACCTCGGAAATTGCGTCCTGACCATTTGTGACGGTGGAAACTTCATAACCTTTTTCATTAAGAAAAATAATGTGAGATCGAAGTAATTCAATCTCATCATCAACCCATAAAATTTTATTTTTTTTCATAGCTTATAAATTACCTTGGTGCAATTGTTATACGAACATCAACACCGGCCTCATTTGTAGTCGTGGGAGGAATTCTTGAAGCGCCTTCCGGTTCGATAGTCGTCCTTCTGTAGAAAATTGTAAGAGACACACTTTGGCTCATTACATATCTGATCTTCGGTTCAATTACCGTGTTCGTCTTTCCGTCCTGTGGAGTACCGCTCTCTATAAATTTCATCATGTCATAAATAATGCTTGAAGTTTTGCCGCTTGTATATGAAAAAGAAATTTCCAAATCGTTCTTTAAAGAGATTCCGAAGAGCGGAAGTTCGAACCCGGATTTGGTATAACTAGCTGAAATATTAATATCTCTCGAATAAGCTTCTGTAATATTCTGTGTTGATACACCAAGGCTGAAGGATGATTTTGTGGAGAACCGTACACTACCTTGAAAACTCCCACCGAAAAATTGATCGAAATTCATGCTGATTCCGACTAGAGGTGCAAATGCGTAATCTACTCTTTGCGTTTGCGTTTCTTGAACTCCATCAGGATTTATTCTCCATCCTTCACTATAATTAGATGTATAAACATGAGTTATTTGAACCCGTTTTGCAAAACTAAATATTGAATATTTCTCAAGACCGCTCCACGTAAAACTCCAGTTTGGACGGGGAATATATTTTGCGAATTTTCCAAGAATTGGAATTTTAGAAAGAACAGAAAAAGTCTCGAATCCGTTCAAGAAAGCATCCGAAAGATTTTGTCCCGGATTAGCGGCGGTCGGGTTGTAAAGTTCACTTACTTTTTTAATTCCATTACCTAGAAATGAAAATAGTAATGTTGGCGGTAAACTTAAAAATGATCTATCAAGTTGCCCCGTAGATAATAAATTTGTGATATTAATATTTCCGAGCGAATCGGTTTGTATCGTCGCAGTTTTATTGATATTCCAACCAACCGACCAGCTAAGATCCAATTGGGCGCCTTCCCAAAGTGGCCGAGATGTTTTAAAACTCAGATCATTTTTCTGTGTATAGGTATCCTGCAGATTTCCAAGCGGTGCACGCGTGCCTAAATCATTTGATAGACCAAGCATGAACATTCGTGAAGGTCCTTTGGAATTACTCTGAGCAACACCCCAGAAATTATTAAATCCCGTTCCCTCGCCTGCAATTCCTCCGCCTGTATAAGAGCTGGATTGCGAAAAGTTGACAGAAACATTATCATAATCCAACAGCAGCCATTTAACTCCAAGTTTCAAAAATTCTAAAGATTTCTGAATTGAATTTGGTCCCGTTACACTGTCCTGTTTTACTATATCAGTTGAATCCGTTTTTATATTTGTTGAATCTTTAGTAATTGGTTTCGATTCATCGACATGGGCCTGAACATTTTGTTGTGTTGATGATCTAGGTCTTCCTCTTCCACCTATTTTGCCGCTTTCAGCAGCAGGCAATGACGCAGGAATTGAACTTTCCTCTTTAAATAAAGGAGCAAAAATTGATTTTACGCGAACGGTGAATCCAAGTGCAATTCTATTTGTATAGCCAGCGCTTCTTCCCAAATCTTTCTGAGTAAAATTATTTTGCCATGCATAGTTGGCGGAATAACCGGCGCTAAGTGTTATAAACCGGTTCAAATCCCAAATTGACGGGAGTTTAGGATTCGATTTAAGATCTAGTGATTGTTTGTAATTAAAATCTTTTCCAAAAAGATTTCCGCCAAAGATATCTCGCCAAATTTCACTTTCCGACCTTTCAATATCAGTTCCGGTTGTTAACAGATATGCAAGAGTAGAAGATACATCAAAATTATAATTTAGAGATAGATTTAAGAATCCGCCTTCAGTCATGGCCCAATTAAAACCTGCGCCGCGTGTGGCTGTGAAGTCTCTTAAAATATTTGGCGCAGTAACAGTTTTCAAATTCCTACTTTGTGAGAATGACCATTTTCTATTGGCTGTAACCTGCGATGTAATTGACTGCGGTAAAAAATAAATTTTCATATCGCGGTAATCTGAAAAAAGACCAAACAAACTTCCGAGAATCGGAATATCGACCGGTTTGAAATAAAGGTCCCGGCTAAGGTTCACTGCATAACTTGCGCTTGCATTCCAAACCCAATTTTCATTTTGAACAACTGTTGGAGAACTGCCTGTAGATTTATTGTAATTAAATGAAAAACTTAGATTGTTAAATGTATCTCTTATGTACCAAAGCTCCGTTGGAATTTTGATTTTTATGTTGGCAAGATTCCAGCTCTCTGAAACACTTTGAGTTCGAGCATCCTCAACCAATGCGGCTACTTGTCTGTCAATTTCTACCGGATCAACATTTTTTTCTGTAAGTAGATTTCTCAATTGAGTTTGAGCTTCCGAAATTTTAATGTCGGTACCCGGAGTATACAACGGATTATTTTTTAATTCCGTTCTTGAGTAAGAAACTCTCAGATTACTACCCGGAAGGTTGACTGGTAAAAGTTTTAGAACATCAAGATCAGCTGCAATTCCCCATTGAGTATGATCTTCGCGGCTTCCAAACCGGTCCACAAGCGAATGAAAATACGGATCAGTCCGACTTATATTTCCACTTACATTTAGAAGGTCTGCAAATTTTAAGGAAGCATTGGCGCTGTATGCACCACCTTTTGTAGCATCTGCATCCAGTACACGAAGTTCATTTATCCAAACACTGCCGGAAACCGTTGCATTTGGTGTTCCTTTATCGCGTGGATTGATTATACCAATTGTAAAAAACGATATTCTAGTAAGCGTCGGTTCTCCCCTAACACCGTAAGTATGCCCCTTCTTACCAGGAACATCAACAGTATAAAGATTTTTTGAGGCTAATGAATCTCGCTTTTGTTTGATCGCCGTCAATTCTGAAAATACCATACTAACTTCATCCCAACCGTTATTCGCTGGATCCGAGTTATATCTTACCGGCTGTCGGTATTCATAATAATTAGTTGAATCGGAACCGAAACGAAGATAAACCTCCGATCCATAATTATTCGGTTTAGTAGAGTCGTAGTAAGAAACCGATCCAGGCATTTCGTTCTTATCCGAATGGATGAACAACTTCATCTCTTTATAATTGAATACGTCGAGCGGCTTGTATAAATAACGAACAACTTCCCTGCTATCCCCATCTTGAAGATTTGTTAGAATTAGGTTTAGGGCCTGTTCGTTTTTATAGATATCATAATTTGGTTGGGTTCTATCTTTTTCACGGAAAACTCCAGGAGGAGAAACATATTCCGGGTTATCTTCAATATTTATTGTTGAGACGGTAAGAACTGTATCGGCTGTAGTAACTTTATTCGGAACCAAAACTTTCTGCCATTGGTTGCCAACAAGATTCATTTCCGCAAAACGTAAATGCACAGGTGAAGTGGAGCCGGAAACCCAGACGCGAATAAATTCAACAACGGAAAAACTCGGACTTCCGAATGTTGCAACAAAATCTTTTAAAGGAATTCTATAAAGATACCAACCGGATGCAGCGTTGCCTCCTTGAACAAATTTATTTGCAATACGACTTGTATCAATTGGTATTTCATAACGGTAATAACTATCTGTACGGTCGAGAGTAAAATTTCTGTTTAAATCTTCGGAGTCAGGCAACCTTCCCTGATCAATAGCAACTGCATTCCCTTCATTGCCGTTTACATGAGAGTAATCCGGATTTTGTGTGAGCTGGAATGAATAGTCATCACCGCTTGGGTCTGGATTTGTAGCTGCATCATATCCGGGTTCATCAACATCTTTCAATCCATCTATACCGATATCTTCCCCTTGATCAACAAGATCGTTTGAATTTTTATCCTCGGTATCAAGTTTGTTGTTTGGTATTACATCTTCGCTAACTTGACCAAGATCGATATTTATTTTCAGATTATTAGGCGCTTCATTCGTCTTTAACCAGAACTCAATAAATTCAATATTTTCTTCAACCAAATTATTAGCAGTTGAAGAAAGTGTTCTCATAAAGCCGCCCCAGTTTTTATTTTTATCTTCCGTAATATGAGAATCCCAATTGTATGTTCCTTTTATGCTCGGATCGAAAACAAGATCGAGAGCCGTAATTAATGATGCATCGGGAGCGGCTGTTTTTCTATTTCCGTAAATATCTTTTATGGTTACGTCGGAAGGAGTTCTGTTGTACCAATAAGTTTTGGCTTTGTAATTCATTTGAACTGATTTTTCTAAATCTCCAATCAGTGGTAATTTGAGCGGAACACTTAGATCGTGCCATTGACCGTAGCCCATACCAAGAGGAATAATTCTCTTAGCACCTTCAAAATCATCCACATAGGCAATACTTCTTCCCCCATCGCTTGCAATTGTACTTTTCTTTGTATTCGGATCGGGATTGATATAAGCATATTCGGCATTTAAAGTCAGATTCGAAGGAGCGCTAGTGGAAATTACATTGTCTAAAGCTTTTGTGATAAACGGAAGATTGATATTTGTTTTAAAGTCCGCTCCGTAGATGGAATTATTCATTGGCTCTTCGCCAATTCTAACTTTATCGCTTAGAGTCTGCTGGTTCAAATTTAAGATAGAAAAACCGAGTGTAGTCTCCCTGTTGAATTCATACAGACCTCGGAATCCAAGCAATGTTTTTGATGCGAGTTGGAAAAGATCATTTTGTTCATAAGTAATTTTAAGATCTGCACCGGGTACAAGTGCTTTATCATCTCTAATAAGAATTTGCCCGAGATTATAATCAACTGTGTAATCAATACCTTCCTTCTCCGCACTTCCATTCAAAAGTACTTTCACGGAATTTTCTACAACATTAAACCCAATATTGTAACTCGAACTAACTGAAGCAGAATATTCACCAGCCATTACAAATTTATCCTTTGACCGGTCCTGCTTTGCAAAAGTTATCAAAGTATCATAAATGGATTGGTATTTTAAAGAATCAGGTAAAATTGCCGGAAAGTCTTTTCCAAACGGTTGAAGAACAGGGAAAACAACTTCGCCTGTACTCGGAAATATTGTACGGGTCGGGAAAAAATCGAATGCGCCATCGGGTTGTGTGCTTGTACCACTCTTATCGGTTTTATCAAGACCAAACGTTTCAAGAAGTTTAATACCATTATAATTATTCTGCAGTTCTTGCCCCTCAACACGGTAATTCATATCAAGCTTAAATCCTTCTTCTTTTACATCGCGACCCCCTACCGGATAAATATTTTTAAGCTGCAACTGCCACGCTTGTCTGAATTGCGGCTGAAGATTTGGCGGTTTGACAAGTTGAAGCACCAAGCGATTTACATTTGCACTTTGAAGATCATTTATAAATTCTCCGTAATATATATCATCATCTGCAGCAGTAGTTGGTCCTTCAAGACGGAAGGCAACTGCAATAGCATCCTGATCTTGTATTTGTGTTTTAAAAGTTATGAATCCGGTTTCAGCATGAAGAACGTAATCAACATCCGGCTGAAGCAAAATAAACCTTCTATCAATTTCTTTTATTCCTGGAACTGATTCTACTGTGCTGTCCCGATACGTAGAAGCATATGTCTTTTGCCCTGGTATTCTTCTTGGTAAATCTATAAATGCATTCCCTTTTCTTTCGTTAGGGTTTGCTAGTCCCGTTATTGTCTTCCAAACTTGAATATCTTTGACACGCAGGGAATCAACAACCCGCGGGATCGCATTTCCAAAATAGTTGTTAAAGATATTCAATTTGGGGTCGGTATATATTGTGTTAATGAAGAAGTGGTTAGGTGAATAATCGTATGCATGAATTTCAAACGTCTGGGCTTTAGCTCCTCCGCTTACAGATACTTCTTGAATTTCACTTTTCTTTTGAGAAGCGAGAGCGGTTAGACTAAAAGGACCTATCTTAAATTGAGCTTTAACGCCAAAGAGAGCTTCGCTGCCGCCTACCAATGGAGAAGTTTGCAATGAAACGTTCCCTGCCTCTATACTCTGAATTATTTCATCTTCGTAACCCGTGTATTTTAACTTGAGCTGATTCTCATATTGAAATTGCCGTTCTGTATTCCAATCCGCGCCGAGAGTTAGCTTGTCTCCGATAGTTCCTGCAAGATTTATAGCGACCGTCTGTTTGAAGTCGGGTTCATTGCGTGTATTGCCTAGCGCTGAAGTAGTTATACCTGTTGTAGTTTCATTTCTCCATGCACCGTGAATATCAACTTGACCATTGATCTTCAAATTTATTTTTGGAGGTCCAAAAATACTTAACAACGGGGTGCTTGGAAGCGGAATATCAATATTTGTTATGTCTGTAATAAATTGGGTTAGATCTTTCTTTTTATCTACCAGTTTATATTCATGAGCTTTTGCTTCCCATAATTCACGCGTTATTGCATCAAGACGGAGTTTGGTGTAAACATCAAGCGGCATCTGAAGCTGCGGTCGAATTGACTTTCCGCCCATCATCTCTTTGATTGTAACTTTTGTAGCCGCTGAATCTAAAGTGGAAATACGGGTTATAGTTCCTTGAGAAGGTTGTACAAAAAAACTGGATGGTTTTTTCTCTCTAAATGGAAGATAGGGGTAATCATCACGATGATAATGGAAATATTTAAGCCGGGCTGTTGAATCTTTGGACATTAAAATTATCCTGTTAAGAGAATCAAGTTTCGTTTTCGCCCGGATAGAATCTGCGATGGAAATTTTTGCTTTAACTGAATCTTTTTCTAAAATTTTTGCAGTATTTAATTTTGTATCGCCTTTCGGAATTGAATCGTTTGCCTTAATCGTTTTTAATCTGGTGGAATCCGGTAATGCTGGCTTTATTAAATTTTTAGTTGAATCAACACTCGAATTTAATTTGGTTTTTAATGTTGAGTCCGGAGAATTATTTAATTTCTTTGTAGAATCCGGCATAGCAACTGTTTTTAAATTTTGGGTTGAATCCGTGATAACTTTTGATTTTAAAGTCGAATCTGGTGAAATTTTTAATTTCCCAGTTGAGTCGGGTATGCCAAATGAAGAACCTCGAAAATCAAAATTATCTTGATTATCGGTTATAGAATTACCCGGCAATGAGCTAGAGTTATAAATTGGAGAAAAATGGTTGATGAAGTCATCAAACAGAAGCGGTTTGCTAATTAGGTTATCTGTATCTCTGAAACCAAAGAAAACAGAAACGGCAATAATAAAAAAGGGAACCAAAATAAGTTTGAATCCCAGATGTAAGTTATTTTTGAGTAGAGAAATAGTAGTCTCGCGAATAATTATTAATAGTAAAATACTTCTATATATAACCTCCTTCCTTTTCCGAGTCAAAATTTATTAAAAAATAATCAATTGGCAATCTTTTTTTTGGGTAAAATTTCCCCGCTTAAATTTAAGGTAATGTCCGTTTATAAAAATATTAGAGCCGACTGTGCCGCATAAAAAATTAATACTTGATTATATCTTCCATATGAGTTTTTTCTTCGAGGGTAGCTATAATATTACTCTCATGCACTATAACCGCACTTAGTTTATTTCCTAGAAAAACTCCAGTATCAATATACACAGTGTTAGAGTCTTCAACCAGTGTTATCTCGTGTTTAGTTGTATGCCCAACAATTTGCAACTTTCCAATATTCAACAATGAATCGCGCGTCCAGAGAATTCCACGGTCGCTGCGCAAATCATTTTTAATATACGAATCAACTATATCAAGATTATCACGGTAATTTGAAGGCAAGTATTTTTCATATTGAGCAGAAATTCCGGCATGTGAAATAAAACAATCTGGAAGATTGTAATAAAGCTGAGCCTGTCTTATCGCTTCCACATGTTGAAACATTTCTTTCTCTCGGTTTTCATAAGATTCCAGAGTTGATTCATTACCGTTAAAAAACCATGAACGCGCAAATACACTTTGAGGTTCTTTGAAAAAATGGTAAAACATATAATCGTGGTTGCCGGGAGTAAAAATAATATTATTCTCAAGAATGAAGTTGAAAACTTCGCAACTGTGATTCCCCCTATCCACCAAATCGCCGACAGTGTAAATTGGAATATTGGGGTAAGAAAAAATAATTTTTTGATAGAGTGATGCTAAAGTATAATAACAACCGTGGATATCACCTATAACTGCAATCATAAATTTTCTGTTTAAATGTGATAAGTTTTTTTGGCGAACTCAGAAAGCTCATCTCTAAATAACGGATGTGAAATATTGATCAAAGCACGGACTCTTTCCTGTATACTCTTTCCGAATAAGTAAGCAGTACCATATTCTGTTACAACATAGTGAACATCTCCGCGAGAAGTAACAACTCCGGCACCGGGTTTTAAAGTTGAAACAATTTTAGAAAATTTTAAATCTTTTGTAGCCGATGGTAACGCTATTATCGGCTTACCACCTTCCGAGTGCGCGGCGCCGCGGACAAAATCTACTTGACCGCCGATACCGCTGAAAAATTTTGTTCCTATAGAGTCCGAACAAACTTGTCCGGTTAGATCTATTTCTATTGCAGAATTAATTGCAACCATCTTATCATTCTTAGAGATTAAGAATGGATCATTAACGTACTCTTGCGGATGGAATTCAAAGACAGGATTGTTATCAATAAAATCGAAAGCGCGTTTTGTACCAAGAACAAAACCGGCAATTATTTTACCAAGATGCAGAGTTTTCTTTTCACCGTTGACAACCCCTTCTTCAACAAGTTTTATCAACCCATCAGAGAACATTTCGGTATGAACACCAAGATCATTTTTGTTATGTAGATATTTAAGAACTGCATCCGGTATTGCACCAATTCCCATTTGAAGAGTTGAACCATCTTCAATCATTTCAGCAACATGCTGACCAATTTTGTCATAAATCTCGAGCGTTTCGGGTGTCGCATCCGGATCAATTTGCGGAAGCTCGCTTAACGGCGCATCAACCTCTACAATGAAATCAATTTTGTTTACATGAATAAAACTATTTCCGAGCGCTCTCGGCATATTTTTATTTACTTGTGCAATTACGCATTTTGCTTTTTCTGCCGGAGTTTTAATATTACCGACATCAATTCCATAACTGCAGAAACCATGCTCATCCGGTGGAGAAACATGTATCAACGCTACATCCGCTTGTATTACCCCGCGTTTAAATAACATTGTAACTTCCGAGAGGAAGATAGGAATGAACTCAGCCCTTCCATCATTAACTGCAGAGCGTGAATTAGCTCCGATAAAAAATGCCTTATGCTTGAAATGTTTTTCCATTCCAGGTTTTGCATATGGGATATCACCAACAACAAGTATGTGATAAATTTCCACATCATTTAATTCATCTTTGCGCCTTACCATTGCATTGATCAATTCAAATGGAGCTGCACAGCCGGGTTGAATAATTAATTTATCTTTCGATTTAATTACTTTGACGGCTTCATCGGCGGATACAAGACGTGAATTATATCTCTTCACCCATGGTGCGTTACCCGGTTTAATTATCTTTATTTCTTCGAGTGTCATTTTAAAATCTCAATTAGTTGAAAATATGTGAAGACGCCTGTATTCGATATTAAACGCTTCAGCAATGTTTTCATTTGAACAAAACCCATTATAAGTACAAACACCTTTTGCCAATCCCGCATCGCCGAGTAATGCATTCGACAAACCGTGATCCGCAATTTCAAGAATATATTCCATCGAAGCATTTGTTAATCCATAACTTGCAGTTCGGGAAACGAGAGCAGGAATATTAGGAACGCAGTAATGAATTACATCATGTTGAACATAAACGGGGTCGGATACTGAAGTTGGTCTGCTTGTTTCAATACATCCGCCTTGATCAATCGATACATCAACAATTACAGCTCCTTTCTTCATCGTTTTAACCATCTCTTCAGTAATTAAGTGCGGTGCTTTTTCCGCTTTCATCTGAACAGCACCGATAAGGAGATCGGCAAATTTAGCTCCGCGTGCAAGAGTATATGGATTTGCGGCGACCGTTGTAATATTTTTCGAAATCTCATTACCGATCCGTCTTAGTCTTCTTAGATCTTTATCCAAGACAATAACATGCGCTCCTCTTGCAAAGGCAGCACGTGCCGCGTTAAAACCAACAACTCCGGCACCAAGGATCACAACTGCGGCAGGTGAAACTCCAGTTATGCCGCCCATAAGAATACCGCGGCTGTTTGGAACATCGCTTCCTAAAAATCTCTCTCCCACTTGTACTGCAAGTTGTCCCGCTATTTCACTCATTGATTGTAAGATCGGAAGGTGTTCATCTTTTTCGATCAATTCATAAGCGATTGCTGTAACTTTTTTCTTAAGAAGTTTTTCGATTATGTTTTTTTTGCCGACCGCCAAATGAAGAAATGAAAAAACCGTCTGTTCATCTTGAAGAAGGTCAACTTCGGCTTCCGAAAGAGGAGCAATTTTAACAATTGTTTCTGCTCGCTGATAAACTTCTTCGGCATTATAAACTATGTTAGCGCCAAGTTTTTGGAAACCCTCATCGGTGAAGTGACTCTCTTTGCCTGCACCAGCTTCAATAAAGACTGAATGACCGGCTTTAACAAGCGTATGAACTCCTGCCGGGGCTAACGCAATTCTCTTTTCGCCGCGAAAAGTCTCTTTCGGTATACCGATTCTCATAAAACTCACGATTTATTTTGAATGCAAAATAGTTATTATGGCAGCTAGATTCAATTTAGATTGACTGGAGTTATTGGCTTATTTCCACCCAATACTGCAATTACATTTTTTATACAAAGTTCTGCAATCGCGCTCCGCGCTTCAATTGTTGCACTTCCGATATGAGGTAACAGAAAGACATTTTCTAATTTGAAAAGTTCCGGATTAACATTCGGTTCGCCTTCATAGACATCGAAACCGGCTGCGAAGATTTTTTTCTTTTTTAACATCTCGATCAAATATCTTTCTTCAATAATCTCGCCTCTTGAAGTGTTTACCAGGATTGCGGTTTTCTTCATCAGTTTCAGATTGGTCTTATTCAGAATATGGAAAGTTTCTTTTAATGAAGGAAGATGAACACTGATTATGTCCGATGATTTTAAAAGAAAATTGAGCGAAACTCTATTTGCCGATAATTCATTTTCAAATTTTTCGTTTCTACTTCTGTTGAAATAAATAATTTTCGTTCCAAATCCTTGTAACCGTTTTGCGGTTGCAAAACCGATTCCTCCCGCGCCAATAATTCCTACAGTTTTACCTTTTAATTCAATTCCTAAAAGAAGATGAGGTTTGTACCCGGTAAATTTTCCGGAACGCATTAACATTTCCCCATCACGCAATCTCCGTGCGCAAGCCAGTACAAGAGCAACCGCAATATCTGCTGTTGAATCTGTTAAAATATTAGGAGTATTAGTAACTATAATTCCTTTGGAGTTTGCATATTCAACATCAATATTGTTATAACCGACCGCATAATTCGATATCACTTTGCATTTATTCATACTATCAATTACTTCTTTATCAATTCTATCTGTTACGTGACAGATCAACGCATCAACATCTTTGACTCTTTTGATAAGTTCTTCTTTTGGTATAGGATGATCTTCCTTGTAAATTTTTACATGCAACTCTTTCTTTTTCAAGTTGAGTTCCGCATTACCAACCATTTTTCTTGTAATGAAAATTCTCTTCATAAAAATAATTCCAAAGTTTAACCGAATAAAAGTTTTACAATGAATAAAGCCCCGAGAATTCCGGCGATGTCTGCAAGAATTCCAACTGCAACCGCGTGCCGAGTTCGTTTTATACTTACTGAACCAAAGTAGAGTGCAAGCACATAAAAAGTTGTTTCGGTACTTCCCATAATTGTCGAAACAAGAATTCCAATAAATGAATCCGGTCCGTGAATCGTCATTATTTCAGACATAATACCGAGCGAACCGCTTCCGGAAAGAGGACGCATCAGAGCCATCGGTATTGCTTCCGGTGGAAAGCCGATCAAATTTGTAGCCGGAGATATAATGATCATCAAAAATTCCATAGCGCCGCCCGCTCTGAAAATTCCCATTGCAACAAGCATGGCAACCAAGTAAGGAATTATTCTCAAAGCCACGTTGAAACCCTCTTTCGCTCCATCCACAAAGACTTCGTAAATTTTTATTTTTTTAAATACACCAAAAAGTACAAATGAAATTATGATGAGCGGAATTGCGAGAGTTGAAATAATTTGAATGAGAGCTTTTAATCCTTCTGCGTTGATAAATCCCAAACTAGAAAATAATTTTGTTAGCAAACCTGTTGCTGCAAGAAGTGCAATTATAAAAGCGATTACGAAAAGCGCTATAAAAAATTTCCACTTGGATTTAAGGTAGTTCATCGAGTCTGAAAAGCTCATCGGAAATTTTTCTAAAATCTTTGCGGATAGGACTCCGACAATCGTTGCGCATGATGCACCGAAAATTGATGTACCGATAATGATTGTTGGATCGCTGCTGCCGGCGGCGGCTCTTACTGCAATTGCAGTTGCCGGTATCAAAGTTAAACCTGCGGTGTTAATCGCGAGAAAAGTACACATTGCATTTGTAGCGGTTCCTTTTTCAGGATTTAATTTTTCCAATTCATCCATTGCTTTGAGTCCGAATGGAGTGGCGGCATTTCCTAAACCAAGCATGTTTGCCGATATGTTCATAATCATCGCACCCATTGCGGGATGATCGTGCGGAACATCCGGAAATAAAAATTTGGTGATTGGCTTTACTGATCTTGCGATAATAGAAATTAGTCCGGATTGCTCGGCTATTTTCATAATTCCAAGCCACAGCGCCATAATTCCAACTAAGCCAATTGCAATGTTAACTGCTTTGCCGGCATAATCGATTGCGGCATCAGTAACCTCTTTCATCTTTGCGAAAGAAATTTTTTCTAGAATTAACCCGCCATTGAATGAATTTATTCCTGCTTTATTTTTCAAAAAAAGTTTTCCACCCAAATCATTTTCTTTACCGGAAACTTTTGCCATCTCTTGCCAAATCGCCGGTGATTTATCATCCACAATCATGTAAACTGCATAACTTTTATCTTTTTCATTGTAGACAAGTTTTACTTTCTGATCTATTTCCTCATTTTGGTATGAGCCGTAAAATTTTCCAATAGTATTGGAAGAAATTTTCAGAGATGCATCAAAAGGTTTAGTACGACCTGTAGAAGTGGAATCGAATGAAACTGTCACATCAATAGGTTCACCGTTCCGGTATCTATTATTTGATTGATTTACAACATCGAGTGTAAGCGCAGTTCCTATACCTAGGAACAGTAATCCTAGCCAGATGTAATTTAGCATGCAATGTTTCTCTGATGTGTGATTGATTCATCTGCAAATTAAAAATTATCATCGTAAAAGACAGATTTTATTTAATTTACACTTGAGAAAATAGAATGGAGAATAAAGATGAAAATCGGCTTGGTTCAGTATTCCCCTCTCTGGGAAAATGTTGAAGAAAATATTTTGAAAATCGAAGATCTTTTAAAGGGATCCAAAACAAAATTTGATATGCTCATTTTTCCGGAAATGACTTTAACCGGTTTTACAATGAAATCCGAAAAGTTTGCCGAAGAAATTGACGGGACCGGAACTAAATATTTTATTCACCTTGCCGAGAGAATTAAGACTGATCTTTTTGCCGGAATCATTGAACGTGACGACAAAAATATTTACAACTCACTAACTCATTTCGATTCATTTGGCCTTATCAAAGCGCGATACAGAAAAATACATCCTTTTAGTAATGCACAAGAAGATAAATGGTATTCAGCAGGGGAAGAAACTGTCGTAACAAAAATTGATCAGATCAAAATTGGCTTGAGTGTCTGTTACGATTTACGATTTCCGGAATTATACCGTCTCTATTCAAAAGAACAAGTTGATATATTAATCAACATTGCAAACTGGCCAATACCTCGGATTGAACATTGGAAAACATTACTCAAAGCCCGCGCAATTGAAAATCAATGTTTTATGATTGGCGTAAATCGAGTTGGTGATGATCCGGGTAATAAATACAACGGCTGCAGCGCAGTTTTCGATCCGATGGGGAATGAAATTGTTATGGTCGAAAACTCAGAAAAAATTATTGAAACGGAAATTGATCTTCAAATGATCGCCGAAACAAGAAATAAATTGCCGTTCTTGAGAGATCAAAAGTTAATTTAGATTTATAAACAGAAGCATCTTTTTTTCATCATTCGAAATACTAAACCAAATTTCACCTAAGTGATAAACCCGCCACTTATTATCATTTTCCGATTGAACTTTTTTCGTGCAAATTTTTGTTATGTAGAAAATAAGAAAGGATAACCATCATGAAAAAAATCGGAGTACTCGGTTCAGGTGTTGTTGGTCAGGCACTGGCAAACGGATTTTTGAAATATGGATACCAAGTAAAAATCGGTACAAGCAATACAGGTAAATTATCAGAATGGAAATCGAAAGCCGGCGCGAATGCAAGCGTTGGAAGTTTTGCCGATGCTGCTTCATTTGGAGAGTTAATTGTTTTAGCTGTGAAAGGAACCGCTGCACTAAAAGCAATTGAATTGGCAAATCCGTCTTCCCTTTCAGGTAAAACTGTAATTGATACAACAAACCCGATTGCCGATGCACCGCCGCAAAACGGTGTATTAAAATTCTTTACCAATCTTGATGAATCTCTAATGGAGAAAATTCAAAATGCTTATCCGACGATTAATTTCGTGAAATCGTTCAGTTGTGTTGGAAATGCATTCATGGTAGATCCGAAATTTCCCGGCGGAAAACCTACTATGTTTATCTGCGGTAATAATGAAAAAGCAAAAGACGAAGTGAAGGAAATTCTAAATCAATTTGGTTGGGAATTGGAAGATATGGGTAAAGCCGAATCAGCAAGAGCAATTGAACCATTGTGCATGTTATGGTGCATACCCGGAATTCAGAGCGGTCAATGGATGCACGCATTTAAACTTTTAAAAATGTAATTGTATAAAATCATAAATCCGTTTTTTGCGTAATTAACCGGATGCCTTGACGGTATGTTAAATAATACCAGATCCACTCGGCTAAAACTTTGTAGCGGTTGCGGAAACCGATCAAATATAGAATGTGAACAAATACCCATGCAATCCAGGCAACAAATCCAGATGCTTTGAATTTTCCAATTTGCATAACCGCTTTAGCGCGCCCTATTGTCGCAAGACTTCCCTTATCGAAATATTTGAATGGTTTTCTTTTTTCTTCGGGAATGTTGTGAAAAATTATTTTTGCCACAAACTTTCCTTGCTGTATTGCGACCGGTGCAATTCCTTGTAATGGCATTTTATCTTTAAGAATCAATGCGGCATCCCCGATTACAAATATTTCCGGATGATCTTTAACGCTGCAATCATTTTCGACAATCACTCTTCCCGCATGATCTAAATTTGTTTTCAAAGTTTTTATTATCCTCGGTATCACATTTCCCGCAGCCCAGATTACGTTTGGTGTTTCTATAAATTCTCCGCCGAGATTTACACCATGCTCATTAATATCTGAAACTTTTGTATTTAACATGACAGTTACACCAAGTGATTCAAGTTCAGTTTTTGCTTTTTCGCTTAGATAAGGATCATAACTTGAAAGGATTCTGCTCTGTGCTTCAACTAAAATTATTTTTGTTTTTGATGAATCAATACTTCGGAAATCTTTAAGCATAGTTTTCTTCGAAATTTCGGCAATGGCTCCGGCAAGTTCAACTCCGGTTGGTCCGCCTCCAACAATTACAAATGTTAAATATTTCTGAATTTCTGTTTCTAAGTGTGCACGCTCTGCCTTCTCGAATGAAAGTAAAATCTTTTCACGGATAAAGAGAGCATCAGAAATTGCTTTTAAACCGGGTGCATATTTTTCCCATTCATCTTTTCCAAAATATGAATGACGCGAACCGACTGCAACAATCAAATAATCATATTCGAACTGATCATCATGTAAAAAAACTTTTTTCTGTTCCGTATCTATATTTATTACTTCGCTCATAATTACGTGCACATTTTTTTGATTGTTCAGAATTGCGCGTATCGGCGCAGCAATGTCTCCCGGAGAAAGAGCTGCAGTGGCAACTTGATAAAGAAGCGGCTGGAATAAATAATGGTTTGTTTTGTCAATCAATGTTATTTCAACATCTGCATGCTTAAGAGACTTGGCCGCCGTTAGTCCGCCAAATCCTCCACCGATTATAACTACCTTCTTCATAAACTCAACTTTCAAATTTATTTAATTGCATGCCGCATAAAAAATAATTGAATAAACCCCTTGTGTGAATTAGAATGTAAACCGTTAAAACGGTTCTAATATTGTGCTTTGTGTTTCTAACCCCGCGATTAATCGCGGGGTTAATCACTGAAACAATGTTTTTTTAACTGTTTCAACAGTATATAAAACTAGATTCTTTAATTCACACAACCCGTTTGAATAAATAAATAGTACTAAGCGAAACTGTAAACAATAATTGAAATTACACAGAGATGGTATAAATTCGTCTAGTATCTCTTACCGGAGTATAACCCGCCCGATTTTGTAATTTTTATATCTTGAAGTTCCGAAGCTTTGATTCGAATCTCGAAATGAAAACCGCTGTAAAGCCCAAGCGGATTCCATGTAAAATTCATTTCCCAGCAGTGAAGATCGCGGTAGATCGTTATTTGAGGAGCAGAAATTTCTTTACGGTCAAAATCATAACTGCCGCGCAAAGTGAATTTCCAATTCTTTGTTAAACTGAATCCCAGATCGGCATTCAAATTCGAAGATGAAAAAGATTGATCGGGAGTAGGTTTGGAAAAATTATAATTGTAACTCAAACTTAAATTCCATGGTATTGATAGATCCGGAGATTGGCTGTCATCATATAATGCAGAATAATCTTTTTTATTGAAGACGCTATTTTCTTCTTTAACAGTTTGATTCTGCTCTATATTTTCTTCTTTACCTTTAACTTTTTCTCCGGTAATACTTGTTGAGACGGAAAAATTGAAATTGGTTAACCGGAACAATCCTTTTTTGTTTGAAGCAAGGAACTGATTGACCTTCTGACCGGCTTTAAAATCATAAAATGTATATGATGATGAACCGGAGAAACTTAATAGATCACCGATTTGAGTTCTGTATCCCAAATTAAAATCGGAAAGTCTCAAACTATCTGCCGCAAAATTATACCCGACGCTTGCGTTCAGATTGAGAAGTTGAATCTTTTTCTGCTCTTTGGTTGTATCGTTAGGACTTTTAGCCATCTTAATTTCAAAAACATTACCGAGAGAAAAATTCAAAGCCTGGCTCTGTCCTGAAGAAACTCCACCGAAAATTTCTCTCCCGAATTTATCATACCTGATAACTTTGCCGTCCGGCAATGTGTACGAATCGTAGTATCCCCATTTATCATCTGAAAAATTTGGGGTGTAAATATAAGATACTGAAGGCATAAGTGTATGTCTGAACGATTCAATCCCTAAAAGATTTGGATTCATAATTCCATAAAGTTTGGTAGAAGCAGAAACACTCATATTAAATGTGCGCACAAAATTTAATTCATTGATATTAGATTCCACCAATGTGTCTCTGGTGGATTTGATTCCGGTTTGAGGATTTGTAACCTCAATGGTTTTATACTCTTGCTTCAAGCGCTTGTTATACCATTTTTCGGTGTAGTTAAAGCTCGGTGAAAAATTAAAATAGCCGATCTTTGGAGACGCGCTTAATGCGATATTATGTTGAAACCCCGCATGAATATCCAAATGATGGTCAACTGTTCTCCGGTTATTAGTGAATTGACCGGAATAACTGTAACCGATCAACTCATACCATTTCTGATCAAGCGTGGATTCAAGATTTTCTCGTTTAAAAGGATAAGTCATTGATTTGGAAAAATTAATATTCGGCAGTGATTCGTTTAAATTCCCGGTAGAAATATTCTGTGTTCTGCTGTAATTGATTGACATACTCGCACCGGATTCATCCCACACTTTACTGAATGTTGCATTTGAAGTTATATCTTGTGATAAGAGATCGTTATAGTTGATACTATTATTTGTCAAATAGCTGGATGAAATAAATTGCAAATTAATATCGAGGCGCATAGTTGGATTAATCTGTTGGTTATGATAAAATGATAGATTCCAATCTTTCTGCCTGCTTTCTATAGAATTAGTTGGATCCACACGAACCACATTTGAATAACCTGCATTGAATGAACCGGAAAAATCATATCGTTTAGCATAACGATATCTTGAGCGGGTGCCCCAACCTCCTTTGAAATAATAATCTCCGTTGAGAGCTAAATCCATATAATCGCTTATCGCAAAGAAGTATCCGAAGTTGCTGAAATATTGCCCCCGATCGTTCGCTTGTCCGTATGTTGGAATTATTAAACCCGATCTCCTTCCGGTCTCATTTGGAAAAACTGCAAAGGGCAGCGGGATTGGAAATGGAACTCCGCCTATGTACATAAAAATCCAGCGTGCAATAATTTTATCTTTCTGTATGACTTTCATTTCACTTGCAGAAAAATATGTATGAGGTGTATCGTTGTCGCAAGTTGTAAATGTTCCGTTCTTTATGAAAAAAGTATTCTGATTAACCTTCTTTACATCCTCGCCCGCGTAATTCTGTCCTTTGTTTTTATTTTTAGCGAGAGCTATAAATCCGCGTTGGCTTTTGAAATTATATCTGATACTTTCACCCTCGTACTTATCAGTTCCTTCAGCAAGCTGCGGAGCTTCTTTGAGTTTTACCTTTGCTGTATCGGATTTGTCCTCAATACCAAATGCTTCAAGGTCGTTCGTTTTGTAATCAACAAATATCTTTCCGCTCTTCAATTCAGTTGTTTTATATTTCAGATCTGCGGAACCATAGAGATACATTTTCTTTTGAGGAATATCGAAAATGAGCGAATCGGATGAGCTGGAAAATACAACTGCATCAACATCATATTTTTTTTGAGATTTGGCTGTATCGGATTGTGAAAGAGAATCTTTTACAGTCGTTAAAAGAGAATCAGTTTTTTTAAATGTGAGAGTATCTTTTTGCTGTGCAAACAGAGAGGTGCAGATCAAAAATAATATTAATGTGGATAGATACTTCATCAATTGGTTTAATTCTTTTTCTATTCACTACAAAATTATGATTTATAAAACACAAGTGCAGATGCACCTTTTATTCCTGCTTCATTCTTCAATTTAGCCGGTTTCACAGTTATTCTATCACGGAATGATTTCATCACTCTTTCTTTTAGAGTAGCTTCAACAGCATCAAACAATAATGTGCCAAATCCGGCAATACCGCCGCCTATAATTATCGTAGCAATATCCAATGTATGAACCGCTGATGCCAGAGCATAACCGAGTTTTGTTCCCGTATCAACAACAACCGATTTCGAAAATTCATCGCCTTGCTCAACAGCCGATTGAATTAATTTCGGAGTAAGTAAATCCAGATTCCCGTTAGTCAAATTAGAAAGGATAGAATCATTCCTCTCAAGAAGTTTAATTCTAGTCCGTTCGATAAGATAATCCTTCCCAATGTATGCTTCTATGCAGCCGATTGATCCGCATTTGCATTTCGCACCCGAACTATCAATTGTTATATGACCAAGTTCCCCACCGATTCCGGTATCGCCGCGGTAAATTTTTCTATCTATTATAATTCCTCCGCCAACTCCGGTGCCTAACGTTATCATAATAAAATTTTTATAATATTTTCCAGCACCGTAAATCAATTCTCCAATTGCCGCAGCATTGGCATCGTTTTCCACATAAACATCAAGATCAAATTCTTTTTTAATGATATTGCCAAGGTGGACTTTTCCCCAGCCATGAAAGTTTGGCGGATTTTCAACAGTTCCTTTTTTCAATTTAACGGCGCCTGGTGCCCCAATTCCAATTCCTAAAATATTATTCTGAGTTCCTTTTATAACTTCTTCAATTTCTTTTTTCATTTGTTTGATAACGACTTCCGGACCTTTTGATGAGTGGCTCTCTGCGGAAACTTTTTTAATTATCTTTCCGTTCACATCAACCAAACCGACTTTGATTGTTGTTCCCCCTAGATCAACGCCTACTGCAAATTTTTTCTTAGCCATTTATTTCACTAATTGAATGATTTATCAACAATTGTAATTTCATCGGGATATTCTAATTTACCGAAAGGAGTGCCTAAAACCGGTTTGGCAACCATCTTTAAGTTTGATGTTGAACCGTGCGCCCCGCCTATCTGCAAAAGGAAAAGAAGAATATCATCCAAACTTTTTTCTTTGAATGATTTCGCGATGTCAAATTCAATTTTAAAAGGGATCATAACGAATTCCCCCTTACCCGGGACGAAAACCGGTTCGGCAATATTTCCTTGAACTATTTCTTTTTCGTTTAAATACAGTTTCCACGGGAACGACGAGATGCTTAGATCTGTTCTATCAAAACCTCCGTTGCCGTCATTCGGGTTTTGCGCTTCAATGTTCAGTAAAAATGTGAGCGGAAGATTCCCCTTCATCAATCCGGCGGTAAGTTTCAACAATTCAAGAGAATTAAAATCCTTTAGTGATTTTTTATCTGCAATCGTTATTCCGATAATCTTGTAATCCGTAGCAGAATAAATTTTATACTTCAAACGGGATACATTGGATATAGTTTTATAAACACTGCAATTGGTAATAATAGAAATTAACAAGAGAGCGTAAAGAATTCGCATAAGAACTTTATGCTTCAACATCATTCATCCAGCTTGAAAAATTTTTTGCGTTCTTAATTGATTCCTCAATTTTAAGGATAATCATTTCCGCAACTCTTAATGCTTTCAATCCGTCTTTACCGCTTACCACCGGAGTACCGCCTTTAATAATTACATCAACAAAAAGTTCCAGTTCAAGTTTGAGTGCATTCACTTCTTTAAATTTCGGCTGTTCGTAAGCCACAATTTTCTTTTTATCGCCGACTCCGATCTCACCGAATGTTTTGAAGAATCCTTTTGGTTTTTGATCCGGCGGCAATAAACGAAATACTTCCGAAACTCCGGTTGTAAAGTCAAGAGAGATATAAGTATCGCGCTGAAACATTCTCATTTTTCTCATTTTCTTTTGAGAAATTCGGCTTGCAGTGACGTTTGCAATTGCCCCGTTTTCAAATTCGATGCGTGCATTTGCTATATCAAGAGTATCTGAAACAACAGGCACACCGCTGGCGCTTACACTTTTTACTTCGCTCTTAATTAGACTTAGAATAATATCAATATCATGTATCATAAGATCTAAAACCACGGCTACATCAGTTCCTCTCGGGTTAAATTGCGCAAGCCGATCAGTTTGAACGAACAAAGGATTTAACTTATATTTTTCGAGAGAGATCAAAGCGGGATTAAATCTTTCAATATGACCGACTTGAAATGTTAATTTTTTTTCATCAGCAATTTTGATAAGCTCTTCAGCTTCCCAGATCTGTGTTGTAATCGGTTTTTCCACAAACACATGTTTATTCTTCGCAAATGATTGCTTTACCAAATCATAATGTGCGCTTGTAGTTGCAACAATATCAACGGCATCAACTTCGGCAAGAAGTTTTTCCAGATCATCAAATGCTTTTACTTTTAATTCGTTGCCCACTTGCTTGGCGCGTTCATAATCTTGATCATAGATTCCAATTAACTCGCAATTTTCAACTTCCTTAAAAAGTTTTGTGTGAATTTTACCCAGATGCCCGGTTCCTACAACACCAACTTTAACTTTCTTCATAACGCTCCGGTTTTTATTTTTTTGTAACCAATAATCTTTTCGTATCCGCCTTTCTCAATAGATGCATAGTAGAGAAAAATATTATACTCATTTTCCGTTTCATAAAAATTACCTTCAAGAATTTCCCAATCAATATTTTCAACTACTCCGTTCACAATCTGTCCGGTTACATATTGATATTCATACACTCCGCGTTTCAACTCGACCGAAATGTTCATCATTCCGTTGTCATCATACATTTCATATTCGGGGAGAACTTTCCAATTGTTAAAAGAACCGACAAGAAAAATTGATGATTTTATTTGCTCGGGCGGACGCATCCTAAAAATAACCTTCAGATAATCGGCATTCACATTTTTAAAATCCATTAGGTAAGTGGCGCCGTTAAAATCTCTTCTCCCTTTTGTGAACAAATTTGAAGTTTCGATATCGCCGAAACGGGCATAGACCGGCGGTGCGTTGTATTTTCCTACGTCACGGATATCGGTCATTCGATATTCATTGCCCGGTTTAACATTACGCGCAATAAATGTAAATTTGTTCGAGCCGTTCCATTCGTAAAAACGGTCCGCTGTATAAGAACTTCTATCAATTACTATTGGATAATTATATTTTCGGTTGGTAATAATTTCAACTCTGGTAACATTGGATGCATAGAGCGAATCTGGCAATACAAAATTTGTTTTTATTGCAAGAACTCTTCCGGACGAGGCAATTTCATTCATATCGCCTTGCAATCCTTCTTTGGCAACCTGAACATTAATTTTGATCTCGGGATACACGACAAAAAATTTACCGGAAGCATAAATGAGATTTCTATTTTGAGAATCAACAATAAAAAACATCCAGTTGCCGGAGAATGGAAATGTTACATTGCTGTTAGGGAATGATCCGTTATAATGATAACGCGCTCCGCGGACACTATTAGGCAATTCTTCAAACCATAATATTGTTTCGGAGTTATACATTTGGTTCGATAGAAACGGGTTGTTATAGGGATTCCAGCCGGCATCGCAAAATTTGAAAATGATATTAAAGTTCGGCATATAGTCCGATCGTACATCGAAATCAATAGTTATCGAACTTTGAGATTTATCTGAATAATCAATTACCGGAAATTCGATTTGATCATTCGAAGAATAAACACGAAGACTTTTAATTTCCGGTCCGCCTGCATAACTAATCGACAATGAGATCAAGTAGAACAGGAAGAAATTAAAAATCAAATTTCTTAGCGGATTCAAAAAATCTCTACGCACTTAATTGAATTGTAAGGGACGTACACTTGAAAAGTTTTCTCTTCCCGGTTCGATTCAATCAGCAATCCGTCATCAAAGGATTGAACGAGTTTACCGGTCTTAAAGACTATTTCGTAGAATGTCGGATGTTCCCCTTTCTCTTTACCATAAACCACACCGTAATTTTCAAACATGGTTATGTTGAGCATCTTACCAACGAATTGATTCCAATCCAATTTCATAATTCACCTTGGAATTTTTAAAAAATTTTGTTCTGATAATTTTCAAATGCAGTCAAAAAGTAGTTAAAAACGAAGTCTTTTCCAATTAGATGTATGGGGCAAAAAAGAAGTGTATTTAAAGAGAGCAAGATTATGATCACGAGCAAGACTAAGAGCATGAAGTTTAGATTATTTCATGCTCTTAATAATAATTATAATCTCATACTATTTTTGGTCAACAATAATATCGCCGCCGGTCGTTTCGAGTTTCAGCATACCGCCGCCGCCGTTGAATTCAGCATCAACTTCACTTCTTCTTACACGTTCCGATTTTGAATTAGTAAAGTTATTAGAGATTTCACCTCCGCTCGTTTCCAGATGCGCTTTGGCTGCAAAATTTGAAGGGAGTTTAACATGAATCGAACCGCCGGATGTAGAAGCATCAATTCCTTTATTTGATCCAGTGTAATTAATCGTAATATCTCCGCCGGAAGTTTCTGCATAAAGTTTTCCGTCTGTCAAATCAATATTAATATCGCCGCCGGATGTTTCAGCATTAAGATCTCCGATAGTTTCTTTGCATTTAATATCACCGCCGGAAGTTGATAATACCGAATTACCTTTATGAGTATTTAATGTTATGTCACCGCCGGATGTTTCGGCTTTCAATTTACCGTTTGTATTTGTTAATGTAATATCACCTCCGGAAGTATCTAATCTGAATTCACCGACTAGATTTTTCACGCTGATATCGCCGCCGGAAGTTTCAATGTGCGGATTATAATTCTTCGGAGTCATTATTTCGATACGGACGCTTATGTTATTGCCGAACCAGTTGAACATGGAGCCTCTCTTTTTGGCAATAACTTTTACAGCATCGTCTTCCTGATAAATATCAAATTGCATCTTACTTTCGGCGCGGCTGTTGCCGAATATCTTAACATAAACTTCCTGTTTATCCCAGCTTTCAACTTTTACGTCTGCCCCGCTTGCATTAACATACACACCCTGCCAATCTTTCATCGGGAAAGATTTTTCTCTGATCAGTCTAAGATTATCCGCAATAGAAAGTGAAGCAAAAAGCATGACTAATAAAATCACAACCGGAATCTTCCTTAGCCAATTGAATTGAACATGACCATTCATGATTACCTCCAAATAGATTTGATTTACTGATTGTTTAGACTCGCACAGTTCCAATTTAGTTACATCTGATATCAAAATATTTTTTCTTATAAGAAAAATCAATTTGTAGTATATTTCCCCAAACGAATGAGGCATTTTTGATAAGATATTTTATTGTTTTTCTAGGCGCCGGGATCGGCGGAGGATTCCGTTACTGGCTCTCGGCCTTTGTACAGAAACAATTTCCACCATATTTTCCTTGGGGAACACTAACCGTTAATTTGATTGGAAGTTTTATTCTCGGTATGATGATCTTTGGGCTTGATGAAAAGGAATTGATTAGCCCTTCATTAAAATTGTTTATCGGTATCGGGTTCTGCGGCGGATTTACAACTTTCTCTTCCTTTTCATTGGAAACTTTTAATTTGATTCGCGATGCGGAATTTCTTTTTGCTGGATTAAATATATTGGCAAATGTTCTACTAACTATTCTTGGAATTTATTTTGCTTATTTAATCACAAGGTGATTTATGAAAATTGAAGGTGAAGCAAAACTGCTCAGAATTTTTTTAGGGGAAGCCGATAAAATTTCCCATTTACCGGTTTATGAAAAAATTGTAACCGAAGCACGTAAGCAGAATCTTGCCGGTGCAACTGTTTATAAAGGTATAATGGGTTTCGGCGGGAATAGCAGAATTCACAGTGCAAAAATTTTACGCCTCTCAGAAGATCTGCCGCTCGTTATTGAAATTGTTGACGAACAGAAGAAAATTGAAGAGTTTATTCCCTCTGTGGAAAGAATTTTTGAAGAAGCAAATTGCGGCGGACTTATCACAATGGAAAAAGCAGAAATAATAATTTATAAATCAACTAAAAAATAAACGACTATTATAAAAGATTGTGATTCACAATATAGTAGCATTTTCATTCCGTGCTCGACGCTGAATCTAATAATTCAGCTTTGTGATGAATTCCTAATCTCAAATAAATTGATTTATGCGAAATAAATTTCTTTTACTCTTTCTAATAATAGTTTTATTCAACTCCGCTCTTCTTTCACAGAACCAGTACGACCTTCCTCAATTCAACGATGAATCATTCCGTTTTATTAAGCAGCCGTTAAAATGGGAAGAAAATGACTGGTTGAAACTCGGACTATTCAGCGCTAGTACTTTTTTATTGATGCAAGCCGATAAGCCGGTACAAGACGCTGTTTTGAAAGATCGAAGTTATAACAACAGTTTTCCAATCAAAGCAGGAAGACTTTGGGGTGATGTTTATCCAACTGCATTTTTTGCGGGTGCTTTTGCTCTTCACGGACTGATTGCGAATGACCAATCCTCAAAAAAAATAAGTTATGAAATTGTGCAGACTACGCTTTACGCCGGTGCAATTACTACTTTTCTAAAATTTGCTATCGGTAGAGCAAGACCATTTACTGATAGAGGTTCGGGAACATTACGACCATTCACAATTTTCGATGACGATTTTCATTCCATGCCCTCCGGACATGCAACACTTGCGTTTTCTCTTTCGACAGTTCTATCAAAAAATGCAAAGTCGGATTTTTTAAAAGTAATTGCTTACCTGCCGGCAGTGCTGACTGCGTTTTCCCGTATTTATCAAAACGATCATTGGACCTCCGATGTTTTTCTCGGCGCTGCAATCGGTTATTTTGTTGGTGATTGGGTTACCCGCCAGCACGAAGAGAACGATTCTCCGGTTCAAACTGCTTCAATCTTTCCGTTAATAATCAGAATTAAATTGTAAAAACATGAAACGTGAAAGGTGAAAGATGAAAGATGAAAGATGAAAAGTAAAACTAAGAGTTCTCCGTTTCTTGTTTTCCGTCTCATGCTTTACTCCAGTTGAATGCAAATATTTTTTCATTTAAGTTACAAACGTAACAATGGTGCACCCGCAATGGGGAAACAATTTTTAAATAGTTTTTCCTTTCCCAATACGAAAATTCTTGATCGTGACATTCCACATATAACAGAACCAAATATTTGAATCCTTGGATGATTCTTAATATACGCTCTACAATTAAGGTGAATTCAGGTTTGCTAGGGAATTACTATGAAATATTAATTCTAGCTAACTAAGAATTAGATTAACAAAGTGCTTACATTTATAGTGTGACAAAACAATAGTCGTGAATAAATAGATTCTTCACAGAAAGTGAGATTCAAAATGTTTGAAAAGATAATACGAACCATTCTGTTCTTAATTTTATCTATTACTTTTTTTTCGCTCGTAAGCAGTGCGGTATTAGAAGCTCAGCAGATGAAAAGCGGCGTAAGATTTCTTTATTTAATAAGGCACGGAGATTACACACCTCAGGATGATAATCTGCCCGATTCTGTAAATGTTCTTACACCTCTTGGAATAGCCCAGGCGCGGCTAGTCTCGGCACGGTTGAAAGGAATGAATATACATTTCAACTTGCTTATAAGCAGTACGATGACACGCGCAAGACAAACCGCTGAAGTAATCAACGAAGATTTCCCGGAATTAAAATTGGAACCATCCGATCTTGTAAGAGAATGCACTCCCCCGTCTTGGAGAAAAGACGTTATGGCGGGAGTAGACACAACAAAAAGACTGGAGTGCGTTAACAATCTTGAAGCGGCTTTTCAAAAATATTTTATTCCATCACCCAATGGTAAAGACCGGAATGACATAATTGTTTGCCATGGAAATGTAATCCGTTATTTAGTTACAAAAGTACTAAGAGTGGATACGCAGTCATGGCTCCAGATGAGTATTACAAACTGCAGTTTAACAATTATTAGAGTTTTGCCGGACGGAACAATGAAGTTGGATGCATTCAGTGATTACGGACATATTCCGGAAAATTTAAGAACCTACACGGGAGGAAAGAATAAACCGAAGGAACTCTTATTAGAATCCGGAAAATAAAATTTAGAATGTATCCCGTTTTAAAAATCGAAATAAAAAAGAAAGTGCAAGAATAATATGCTGAAGAGAAAAAATTTTTTATTTCTTCTGACACTCCTACTCTATTCGGCTGTTTACGGTCAAAACAATTTCCTTCTCAATTTTGAAAAGAAGACTCCTAAAGATTCGATTGGATATTTTCAGATAAATAACGATACTTTATTTCAAAGTAGTCAAAGAATTAATATGCTTCTTTTGAACAAAAGAGCATTGGCTAAATACCGGGTCGAAATCGGATACAGCAAAACCGTATTAGAAAAAACAAGTTCATTCGGCGAAAGTAAACACGGAGTTGCTGCAGTTAACGGCAGTTTTTTTGACATCGACAAAGGAGGAAGCGTTACTTATTTAGAAACAAATGATACTGTTATAAGTAAAACGAGATCATCCAAATTCAAATGGGCTAAACCGAATAAGTTAATTAACGGCGCATTGATAATAACTAAGGAGAATAATATTATCGTAGAGCCCGCCAAACCCGACCGCGATTACGAAGAATCGAAAAAGGAAAAAGGTGTTTTGGTAGCCGGTCCCCTGCTACTGTTAAATTCAAAAAAAATAAAGCTCCCGGAGATGAAATTTGTAACGAGCCGGCATCCTAGAACACTCTTCTGCACAACCGGTAATTCATATCTCTTTATTACAATTGACGGCAGAAGTAAAGAAGCCGAAGGAATGAGTTTGACAGATGTTCAAAAATATTTAATGAATTTAGGAATTGTTGACGCAATTAATCTTGACGGCGGCGGATCCACAACTATGTGGATTAATAATAAAGGCGTGGTCAATAAGCCAAGTGATGCAACAGGTGAAAGACCGGTAGCAAATGTTTTGTTAATAGAAAAATCAAAAAAATAGAATAATTGCCTATGTAAGTACTTTCACTTCGTTCATTATTAACTCCCATTAGGCAATCCACCTCATCTTTCTTACTAACTTTCAAAAAAAACATTTTTAGATAAGTCCGAATTGCATATTTTAGCCGCCGAAGTTAAAAATTAAATAGAACTTTTCGGTTCCATCAAAAGGTGAATAGATGAGCAAAATACTTTTCAAGAAACAACTTTCTAATGATGTATATATGATGCGTCTTCACGCGCCGTTAATTGCAGAAGAAAGAGCGGCCGGACAATTCATCATTTTACAAATAAACGAAGATTACGGTGAAAGAATACCGCTTACTATTGCAGATGCGGATACTAAAGAAGGATCGATCACAATTATCTTTCAGGTAGTTGGTAAAACCACACTTCAACTTTCAGAAAAAAATGTTGGAGATGAAATACCTGCCTTAGTAGGACCTCTGGGCAAACCGACACACATAGAAAATTTTGGTACAGTCGTTTGTGTCGGCGGCGGAATCGGTGTAGCACCGCTTCATCCGATTGCTCAGGCATTGAAGAATGCCGGCAATCATGTTATTACAATTATAGGCGCACGCAATAAAGAATTGATTATTCTTGAAGAAGAGATGAAAGCGATTGCTGATGAATTTATTCTCTGCACGGATGACGGAAGTTACGGACGCAAAGGACTTGTAACTGAACCGCTGAAAGAAATTTGTGAACGCTCTCCTAAACCGAACATGGTTATTGCAATAGGTCCTCCGATAATGATGAAATTCTGTTCATTAACTACCAAACCGTATGAAGTATTCACACAAGTTTCTTTAAATACAATAATGGTAGACGGAACCGGAATGTGCGGCGGATGCCGAGTTAATGTTGGCAAAGAAGTAAAATTTGTCTGCGTTGATGGTCCCGAATTTGACGGACACAAAGTTGATTTCGATAATATGATGTCGAGATTGAATTCATACAAAGAACTTGAAAGAGAGGCGCACAGTTGTTTTCTCGAACAAGAAATTAAGAATAAGGAGGCGCTTCAATGAGTCACATCACGCCTGAACAATTATCCGAAGATGCAAAAAAATTAATAGTGGAATATTTATCAAAGATAGATGAGCTTAAAACCAAAGACCGGATGAAAATTCCTGCTCAGGAAATGCCTGCCCAGGATCCCGAAGTTCGTTCTCATAATTTAGATGAAGTAGCATTAGGATTCACAATTGAGCAAGCGCGTATCGAAGCAATGCGATGTCTCCAATGTGTAAAGAAAAATTGTGTTGAAGATTGTCCGGTAAAAATTGATATACCGCGATTCATAGATCATCTAGCACATGGCGATATGGATAGTGCAGTCGGAGTAATAAAAGAAGCTTCTCTCCTTCCGGCAATTTGCGGAAGAGTTTGTCCGCAGGAAACTCAATGTCAATCCAATTGTACTGTAGGCAAAGCGTTGAAAGATGTTGATAAATCAGTTGCTATTGGACGGCTAGAAAGATTTGTTGCTGATTGGGAACGCGCAACTGGTAAAATTGCAATACCGGAAATTAAATCTGATACGGGTAAAAAAGTCGCTGTTGTTGGAAGCGGTCCTGCCGGTTTAGTTGTTGCTGCTGATTGTAGACGCGAAGGTCATCAAGTAACAATTTTCGAAGCGTTTCATAAACTCGGCGGTGTATTACGTTATGGAATTCCGGAATTCAGATTACCAAATGATATTATTGATAAAGAAATTGAAGTTCTTAAAGCAATGGGAGTTGAGTTTCAAACAAATTTTGTAGTTGGAAGAACCCGCAAACTAACAGACTTGATGGATAAGGACGGTTATCACGCAGTATTTGTTGGCACCGGTGCCGGTCTTCCAATGTTCATGGGAATTGAAGGAGAAAATTTAGTTGGAGTTTTTGCCGCTAATGAATATTTAACACGCGCCAATTTAATGCGAGCATTTGAAAAAGGGAAAGCTGACACACCAATCTATCCTTCCAAAAAAGTTGCAGTACTCGGAGGCGGAAACGTTGCTATGGATTCTGCACGTATGGCAAAACGCCTTGGCGCAGAAAAGGTTTATGTAGTTTACAGAAGAACCGAAGTTGAAATGCCAGCTCGTAAAGAAGAAGTTGATCATGCAAAAGAAGAAGGAATTGAATTTCTCTTTTTACAAAATGCTAAAAGAGTTATCGGCAATGAAAAAGGAAGAGTCAAGGAACTTGAATGTGTCCGTTACGAACTTGGCGAGCCGGATGCATCGGGAAGACGCCGCCCTGTTTTAATTCCTAACAGTGAATTTATTCTTGATGTTGATACAGTAATCGTCGCGATCGGAAACGGAAGTAACCCGTTGATAAGTCAAACTACCCCACAATTAAATGTAAATAAGTGGGGAAATATTTTAGTTGACGAGACTCAAAAAACTTCCGTAGATAGAATTTTTGCCGGAGGTGATATTGTACTTGGCGCTGCGACTGTTATTCTTGCAATGGGTGAAGGAAGGCGCGCCGCAGCTGCGATAAATAAAATGTTATCCGATGAAATTGGGAAAGAAAGAACAACTGTAAATTAAATTTCAGTAGAGACGTTTTTCGGAACGTCTCTACAATATCAATGCCTTTAATTCTTCTAACTTATATTCTGCTTTCTTAGATTTTTCTATTATCCCTTTCAATCTTACTTGATATGTTTTAAATACCTTTGTCTTCTCTTCCAAACATTCTTCTAGAGTTTTTTCCGGATCGCTTTCGCAGTTCATTAATTTTAAACTGGCAAAAGTGAAAATCCAATCGATAAAATCTTCAAAATTTTCTTTGCTGTAATACCAAATCCCCTCATGCTCATTCACCCCGAGATAATTTCGGACAAGATCATTATCCAGAAGAGATAACAATCCTTCTTTCTTTTCTTTGATCAGAGGATTAGTTGCTTCACTTACGATTTGTTTTTTCTCTTTTTGAGTGAATATTTCGAGCATCTCATCAAAACTATTTTGAAAAATGTTCAGTAAATTGATCTCGTGATAAATTTCATACTCGCCGCGTCCCATCTTTTGCAAAATTCTTTTTACAGGTGAATCTAAGAGCAGTACATTTACATAATTTTGTTTGTTGATCGATCCTTGATCTGGGAATAGATCTTTCATATTAGAGACTATTAGCCACAACATGTAGATAATTGAATTATCATGATAATTAGTGTCGCGGGAAACTTGCACCGCACGGTGAATCTCTTTATAAATTGAATTTTTATTGTGATCGAACTGATCATCAAGTAAGCGGTTTAATTTACGGACAGCGACAATCTCGGCTTCAAATTTTTCGATGATCGTTTCCAAATCATAATCAAGATTGAAATAATGCTTAATAGTTGAAAGCAGATGGAAATATTTTTCATCAATAAAACTTATCCGGTCTTCTTTCCTTGCTTTTTCATCTTCAAGAACACATGTTTTAATAAATCCTTCAATCGCCTCTTCGTCAAACATTCTTTCGAATGCATAATGGACTGGTTCGAGTTTCATCTCTTCGAATGC
Source organism: Ignavibacteriales bacterium (assembly GCA_026390795.1). Classification (NCBI taxonomy): domain Bacteria; kingdom Pseudomonadati; phylum Ignavibacteriota; class Ignavibacteria; order Ignavibacteriales; species Ignavibacteriales bacterium. The sequence goes on along the minus strand of JAPLFG010000002.1, from coordinate 155,858 downwards.
ATATTGCATATCCGGAACACCATTATTCCCGAGTTTCCATGCCAACTTTTCCCATTCACCGGATTCATCGTATACTTCGCGCCAATCGAGATAGATTAGCAGTTTGAATGCGCCTAGTTCAATATAAAATCCATTCTGCCCAATATCATTTCCGGTTTTGATATATTGCAGATTAGAAATGTGCTCACGGAAAATGTAAAAATGTTTTGGCGACGGATTAATTTTCAATACTTCCGAAATAGTTTTCGTTTCAATTCCTTGACCGCCGTAGTTGTTCATCAGCTTGCGCGATGAAGAAAATATTTTTCCGGAAGCAAATTCATATTTATTGTTGTAGAAAATAAGTGCGCGTTCACCCCGCTCACTGTTTGTGTATGCAAAAACATTTTCATTGATGCCGCCGTAATTATCAATAAAATCGAATAGCCAAAAATTTGCAACCTGGCTGAATAAGTAACGCCTATTCATCAATGGAAATATTTCGCGTTGATGTCGATCTACCAGCCATTGATTCGGAACTTCATGATAATATGCGCGCTGATATTCCATTCCATATTTCTCTGTAAATCCTTCAATCTGTCCATGGGCAAACATCGGTAAGCCTGGTAATGTTACCATCAAAGCGCATACGCCAAAATATTTATCATCTGTTCCAAATTGTTTTATCGAAGTTTCTTCATCCGGATTACTCATAAAATTTACGTATCGTTTTAAGATTTCCGGTTCGAACTCGAGAGTATTGGAAATTAGATCTCGGTACTTTGAATTTTCCTCTTTCATCATCATATGCATGAAAGCGCTGTTATAAACGCGGTGCATTCCAAGAGTGCGGACAAAGTAACCTTCCATGAGCCAGAATGCTTCTGCAAGTAAAAGAGTATCAGGCATTTCAATATTAATCCGGTCAACAACCTCACGCCAGAATTCTTCCGGAAAAGTTTTATCAAATTCATCCCTCGTCATTGCATAATCTGAACGCGATGGAATATCGCCGCCTCGTCCGGGTTCCGGATACCACAACCGTGCGAAATGTTTTTTCGCTAATGTCATTGCAGCATCAAATCGGATAATTGAAAATTTGCGAGCGACATCTAATATTTTTTGTATCACCGCTTCACGAACATCTTTGCGGATCATGTTGAGCTGAGCTGTATCATTCCACGGCATGTTCGTTCCATCATTGCCGTGATAAATATATCTTACATCTCCATTGCGGATATCAATCCTCTGAAATACAACTGCCGCATCCCGCTTCTCCCAATACCCGTCTTCAATTCTTAATTGAACAGTCGGATCGTCGGAAAGATCTGGTCCGTTAAAACTATAACTTGGGAACGGAGGATATGAAGATTGAATATAATATTCGGGATGTTCAATCACCCATTTTGAAAATATTCCAGTATGGTTGGGAACCATATCGCTTGCAAGACGAATACCGCGGGAGCGTGCACGCTCATTTAAATTATTGTATGCGAATTCGCCGCCGAGATCGTTAGCAATTTGATAATCGTATAATGAATATGCCGACGATACAGCATCAATATTCCCCATGATATGTTTTATTTTTTTTGATGCGCTGCTTCGTTCCCAAATTCCAATTAACCAGAGACCGTTAAAGTTCCATCGTGCAAGTTGATCAAGTTCTTCATCTGGAATCTGATCCAAAGTTCTTATCTGCCGCTGATATTTTTTTGAAAGCTGGTCTAACCATACATAACTGTTCTTTGCAATAACAACTACTCTCGGCATCCAGTTAGTATCCTGTGTAAAATTTTCATGCTCGCTATAATCTTTTGTGCTGTCAAGTGCGTACTTATAACCGGATTTGCCAAGAGTTAAAAAATCCGCATCAAGTCCGCCTTTATATTGAGGAACAACTGTAGGTGCCCCGCCCGGTCCGCCGAATTGTAAAGAGTAATCTTCTTTAATTAAATCTTTACTGCTCAAAATTCTTTTTAAGAATTTTTCATCTAGCAGAATTCCAAATTTTTCGCGGATGAAATCGAGCTGAGCTTCAATATTATCTGGGTTATTTATTATCGGAGTTTTGAAGAGAGTGAATATATCTTGATTCTCGGGTCCAAACTTTTTTTCATTCTTGAAAAAAAGATCGAGCGAGTTAATTACTTTTTTATAGAGCTCTTTTTCCGACAGATAATTTTCGTCAAAGAGTTCAATCAGTTTTTTATTTGCCGGATTGAAATTAGCAACAAAGAGAAGGATCATCTCTTCAAGTGTAATTTCGGCATTTGAACGATCGGCAGTAATTGAATTTAGATAATCGAACGAACTGATTTGACCTTTATAAATATCAATCGACGGAAATTGAGAGACAAAATCGAATAAGACTTTGCGCGTTTTCTCTTCGCCTAAATTTTCATTGAGATGATTGAGTGCTTTTTTGAAAACTCCGGGATTGACTTTCACTTCATACAATCGGAAAAGGTAATGATAAATCTCATCCATCAAACCGGCGGCATTTACATGACCGGCTGCAACATGATCTTTCACTTCCCTTTTCGAATTTAATTTCTGGACGAATAACCTAACAGCATGAAAATCAGCAAGAATTACATTCCCGTTTATCGAAAATAGTTCATCGCTAAAATTGTATTTATTCCTCACTTCTTTAGAAATGTGAAATTCGAATTTGGGAAAAGATTCCAGTATAAATAATTTTTCGTTACCGAGAATGATTTTTGTTTGGATCATTTTGACCAGATTGTTTTCATTTTCATTCTTAATATAAACAATTGGGAAGTATCATTAAACTATGAATGTTATTTCAAGAAGAATGAGGTATAGCATTTACTTGATTGTTGTGCTGTCTAAAATAGAATTTAGTTTTGTCTTTAAAATTCCTTGAGAAGCTCAAGCATTTGACGATCCAATTTGTGTCCTTTATAATTTTCATATTCAACATCTGCTCGCCCGCTGTTAAGAACACCAAAATCACCTTTTAGATTCCACATAGCGTAACCCCATCCAGCATCTTTCCAAAGCGAGAGTATATCTCTCATCCAACTAAGTGTAACATTGTGAGGAGTTTTATTGTAACAACCCCATTCTCCCACATGAACAGAAACTCCCTTATCAACTAACGGCTGCCAAGAGTCAATCAATTTTACTTTCAGTGCATCTTTATCCCAGAGCTTTCCATCGTCTCCTTTGATTGGCCAAGTTGGAAAGTTAAAAGTTTCAAATTCTTCTTTGGGCACCCAGGTGGCTGTATAATGACTCACACTCATCGGATCGTAACCTCGAGTGCTTTGGACTAATCCTAGATCCGCGATACCAAACAGCGGTGTTCGACCGATATCTTTTCCATCCACTACTATTAAACGTTCAGGGTCTTCTTCGCGAATAGCTTCAACAATAGCTTTTACAATTTCTACGTAACGAGTTTCATCTTTCATTTTGGGAGGTTCATTAATTAAATCAAAACTTAATTGAGTACTGGGGATTCCATTATAACGACGGGCAAATACTTTCCAATGATAAATTACAGCGTTCAATGCTTTCTGCATATTCTCAGGAGTGTCGTTGAATAGATCCATTTGCTCAAGATTCCGGCCATTAATGCAATAGCCAGGCACACGATGCATATTAAGATTAACGTGAATCTTGTATTGTCTGCCTAGCTCTACAGCTTCATCAATATCTTTGAAAGCGTCCTCGTTTATATTGAACCAATCTTCTTTAGATGCCCAATTCCAATATGACATTGGAATTCGAACAAAGTCTAAGCCCCAGTCGGCAATTATTTCAAAATCTTCTTCATTAAATTTTCTACTACTTAATCCACCAGCTTTTTCAGTAAGATTAAAACCACGGTAGCGTGGAAATTTTACAACTGATTTTTTCGGTACAGCTAAAGTTGAAGTATTTAATCCTACTCCGGCTATAGAAAGTGAAGAAATAGCTCCGCAAGCTTTAATGAAATCACGTCTTTTCATTTCGTAAAATCCTTTTATTTAGATGAATACAAATTAAAATTTTATGATTCTATTTTACTTTTTTACTCAATCTGTTTATACAATTAATCAATGCTCTTGAAGTGTGATAATTACCTTTCCAAATTGTTCCTTTGGGATAAAATTTATTATCGGGGACTTTATCAATTCCACCCCAATACCAGCCTCCGTATTCATTATCAATAAGATATTTCTTTATGTAATCCCACTGAAGACAGAATTTTTCAAAATAATTTAATGGATCATTAGGAAATAGCTCGGACATCATTAAAAAAGAATTAAGAGCTTCGGCTTGTGCCCACCATTCCTTTGTTTCCTTTATAATGGATATCTCTTTTTGCCCGGCGAAATAGTAACCGCCATCATAAAGTCCTCCAAATTTTTTATCCCATCCGTTTATAAAAGAATGGTCTACCATTTTTTTAGCAATCCTTAATGTTGTGGTGTCATTTTGAATTCCCAATGTGTTCGAAGCTTCTAGCAGCAAATAAGCAGTTTCAATATCATGCCCGAATGAAACATGATCGAACTCATAATTTTTTTGTCTATCTGATGAACTTGAGTCTCTGTATGAAACCGGAGTTAAATCCCGTTTGAAAAATAATTGAAGGTACCCTTTTTTCGTAACCATTCTATCTCTAATTAGATGAAGCAGTGAACTCAAGCGATCTCCTAATAATTTATTAGGCCACACACCATATAGTTCAGTAAAACATTCCAGGAGATGAATTGAACTGTTCTGATCTTTCGGAGGAGTGCCTCGATATCCTTCGTAAAATGGCATTCCCTCTTCAGATAAGAATTGAAAATAGCCGCCGTAATTAGGATCAAAGCTATGCTTATCAATCCAGTTAAAAACTTCTATAGCTAATTTTAATGCTGCTGTATCTTTTGTTGCTTTGAAGTATGCGGCTAATCCGTAAACAGCAAAAGCATTTCCATAAACTTGTTTTATAATTTGCCCGTTTTCTTTATATGGCTCCCCTCTTTGATTAACTAAATTATAGAATCCTCCATGCTCTTTATCCCACATAACATTTCTAAGAAACTTAAGACCATGAGAAGCAACTTGAAATAATTTTATGCTGTCTTTATTAAAGAGAGTAACAGTTGAAACAGTCCAGACATGACGGGCTTGAGTCACAATCATTTTATCCTGTCTACCTTGCAGCTGCCATTTATAGTTTATATCGCTATAAAATCCTCCGTAAATTGTATCTATTGATAAAGGATACCACAATTCAAAATCTTGGTTAAGTAAATTTTTCATTTCTTTTAAGAGAATGCCATTGTCAAACTCTAATTTCTTCCAATTATATTGATTTCCATTGTTGATTTCTTTTGTGCTGAATACAAACAACATCACAAACAAAATTGAAATTAGAATAACGAGACTTTTAATATTCATTTCAATCTCATGAACGTTTTTATTTAACTGTATTATCCAAAGGCAATTTTAGATCTTTATATAATTGTTGTCTTGCTGATTTATCTTTAGTTAAAATCTCACGAGCATATTTAGCAACTTGTTCTGCATTAACTCGTGGGACAACAATCACCCCATCTGCATCGGCTACAACAACATCGCCAGGACAAACCAAAACTCCACCGATTACAACTGGCCGGTTAACTGATTCCAATTCATTTCGACCCGGCCGAATTCCTCTTCCTTTTTTCCGTAAATATAAAGGTACTCCTTCAATAGCTATTTCATCCGTATCTCTTGAACTAGCATCTGTAACCACACCAACCGCACCAAGACTTTTCCAATATAAAATGTTATAAGAACCGATAGACCCTATGTCTTTATCTTCAACATCATCTATTACTACTACAGAACCTGGTTTGATTATTTTCGCATAAGCTTCATGAGAATAAGAGTTATAAAAATTACCTTCCCAGTCTTGAAATTTTTCTCCCGGTTTAGGCCGATCCGGTTTTTGTGTAGGAACATATCTTGCAGTGATTGCAATTCCTCTGAATTGATGAGACAAATTCTTTTGATCGATCCAATCTGCATGAATTGCCGGATCTACTAATCCGGTACCAGGCAATCCTACCATATCCATTCCGTCGGAAACATCGGCGACACGTAATCCTTCAAATAATTTTAATATAGTTGGATTTTCTACATCAGAGTAAACTGTTGTTTCTATAAAATTTATTCCTTTCATTATATCGGTGGTAGTTTTTTCTTGCGGTTTTATATTAGCAGATAAACAAATTAAAATGCATAAGACAAGCTTAATTGGATTTTTCATAGCAGTGCTCCTTATGAAATAGACTTACTAATTATTTATATTTTTATCTGAAGGATTCGATTCTAAATTGAAATGTAGTTTTGCGCAATATTTTCCTTTTTGATATTCCATTGCATAAAAAGAAGCATTTATTGCACCAAGAGGTCTGAGAGCCAAGCCAAATGTATTGCCGTCAATCATACGTTGAAGTACCGGCTTTGAAATAGTAATCAGATTTTTACCATTACGGTTTTCATTTACATCAACATCAATAATCATTTGTGAATTTATTACTCTGTTCATTTTCACTCGTTGACAAAAATTATTATATGTAACTTCGGTTTGATCCCAGTTTTGATTTCCACCAAATATCTCCGAAATACGCACCATTCCGAAATCTTTTTTATAATCAGGCGAACGTTGCAAAGAGTATGTAGTTAATTCCAATAATCCGGAACCATTAACTTTCTTTCCAATAAACTCTTTCAGATCCCACCTCATAATAATTAGTTGAGTACCGCCGACTGAGAGCAGTTCGACATTTTCATTTTTCGCATACCAATTATTAAAATTCATATCAGGATATTCAATATCTACGATTGCATCTTGTGATACAGGAGTATGTTGTGCAAATGATTGCAGATCCGGTATCGAAGGATGATACGGCACTTGACAACCTTGGTCAGGTCCGATAGCATTTACATTCACGATATCAACTTTGAAGTAGTCAATATCCACACGATATTTTTCAAGCCCCCAATCCATTAGAGCGAGTTGCCCAAAAACAGTATCACCGGGCACAGCATTAAAATTTTTTGTGGTCATACTGATCGTGTGCCAATTAGTTGTATCCGGAATATCAAACTCCATAAGGTGAGAGTGAAAATCTGTAGTTCGTTGAGTATTAAGATGAAGATTAACTCGTTTAGGTGCGTCACTTACACGAATTTTCCCTTCAACACGCAACTCATAATTTGGTTTATTTAATAAATGCAAGTCCATATTGGCCGAAACACAGTGTTTAATCAGTGCCCACCAAATTCCACAGCTATCTTTTGTAGCATCAACCATAATTGAAGCATAACCGTTATGCTGTTGGAAATCCATAATAGCATTTCCATCACCGGTAAAAAACGTCCAACCGTTAATACCTTTTCTATCATAATCTAATCGTTCACTATTAAATTGATCGAGAAATTGAGCGGAAGTATTTTCGACTAACAAAATAATCATGAGAAATATTAGTGTTCTCTGAAAAGTGTTGAGGCTCTTATTCATTAGTATATTTTTTTTTGCTAACAATTAAACATTATTGTTTTTTTTGCAGCGGTTCAAAAATAAATTGCATACCGCGAGTATAACCTTCCGGTTTTGACCCTGCGTGGTAGGTATTTTCAAGAATTCGAAATTGATATCTAAATTTTTCATACTTATGAATTTGCAGTGTTTCATTAAAAAGTTTTACACCGTTAATTAAAAATTCTTTTTCACCAACAGTCATATATAAAGAAACCGGTAAATCTGTATTGGCGGAATGAAATTGTTCCTCAAATTTGAAAAGCCAATTATTATCCAAAATACTGCAGGGCTTATAGCGATATATGCATTGAAGAGTTCAGGACGTGCGAACATTGCAAACAATGTAAAAAGCCCTCCTAAAGAGCATCCGCTTAATGCTCTAAATTTTGGATTGACTCTATAATTTTTCTCCATGAAAGGAATAAACTCATTTTCAATAACGCTTAAAAAATCTAGAGCTCCACCCGATTCACCGACTTTAGTAACATCGGTTGGCGTGTAATCATGAGCTCTTAATTTTTCGTAATCCAGATTTTTCCCTTTATACGAAAAACCGACAAGGAAGCATTCATTGATTATCTTATCATAGAATTGATCGCTATAAATCATCGCGTATAGCGGGAAATCATAGAAACCATCACAGAAATAAATTACTGGATAAGTTTTTAGTGTATCTTTATAATAACTATAAGGTAAATTAATAATCAGTTCATATTCTTTATTAGTGATCTTGGAAGTTATCTCCCCTATTGATGCGCTTAATATGCAACGAGTAGTTTCTTTGTTGGGAATCTGGCTATAAGTGTTCATCGAAGCAAACCAAAACAACGAAGCAACAGAAAAAATTTTTGATGCTTTCAATAAGTTTGAACCAAGTATTTCAAGAATATTTGTTCCATTGAATTTATTATTGCACATACACATACCTCCGCCAATAGATCATCATTAAAACTACTATACAGTAACTTGTATTTTTTATGAGTCAATGATTATTAAAAAAATCATTAATTTGATTTTATTTGTTAAATAAGGAATCTGCAGCCATTGCCAATATCATAAAATCCGTTGCACCGCCGCCCATTACATATTCAGTTTGCTGCCAGAAATAGGGCCAGACTTTTAATTCCGGAAAGTCCGGACGAATTAATGCTGTTCCGCTTCCTACACCGCCGGGAATGTAACTCCATTCATCTCTGTTCGTTCCATAAGCAATAATTAATGAATTAACTCCTACACCGGAAGCGAATGAAGCAGTATTTTCACCGGGATGACATCCAAGTATAAAGTTCATTGCACTAAAGAGATATTCTGAAGAAAATATTTCTGGAAATCCCAGATATAAAAATAAATTCTTAACACCGAACGATTGAATTCCCCATCCCGCTCCCCATATATATGGTTTATATGGAACACCATAAGGATTTTCTTTTTGTTGTTCTGTTATCTTATCGAAAGCATTCTTAACAGCAATTTCTACCCTATCAGTAAAATTTTTATCATTTATTTTTCTTACAACTCTTCCAAGTACTTCACTGTATTGTTCAACGTTATTACAAATGATGTCCAAATTTTCTTTGAGTATCTTTTCATATTCCCTACCTGATGTAGTGAGATAAAGTTCTGCAACAGTATTAATCTTATCTCTTATTTTAATCGAACTATTATTTTTATAAAGTTCTTCAGAAATGTCCAAACATTTTTCTGCAAGTTCGGGATTGAAATTTTTTAATACTCTATTAGCTGCTGCCAAAACTTGTGCAACTTCCAGTTCTCTACTAGGATTTTCTTCAGTGAATACTAAACGGTCGTCTTGAGGCAAGGATTGTTTCAATATAGGATCTTTTTCATTTTTATTATAAACAAGATTATCGGTAATTGTTGAAGCATCTCCAAGGTGAACATATTGTTCGAGTGATGATTCTTGAATTCCTCTATATAATCTTCCCATTGATTCATAAGCTCCTACTATACTTAAAACACCGTGTTCAATCTGTTGTAAGAGATCTGGTTTGCCATCCGGATTATGAATCTTGACTAATCTGGAATTTTCATCAATATAGGTTTCATCATAATCATTTTTAAAATATTCATAAGCTTGGGAAAGACGATAAACAGTTTCTGCTTGAGATTCGATTCTAAGATCGTAATCACCAGCATCATGCCATCCGCCTATGTTTAATCCGGGTACGTGTTCTCCGGATTGATATTTAGTTAATGTAGAACCTTTCTGAAAATAACCGTCAAAATGATTATGATTAATCGGAGCCATCAAAGCATCATCCATATGACACAGTCCGTGCCATGTTTTATATCTATCTTTAATTTTCATATGGCACATTTGTACGGGAAGAAAATATTCCAATGTTGGCTGCCATACATTTCTTGCAAAAATATTTTTTTTGATTTCAAATTCATTCGATTCAACATTGCCGTATTTTAATTTATAAATTCCTTGTTCTGTTACATTAGTGAAATCGAAACGCAAATATTTGTATCGTAAAAAACTTCCCCATGCAATTGGATGAAGATCTTCTTTTATTACCTTCTGGGAGTTCTCGTTTATTTTGATAAGCTGAACCGGTTCGAATTCTTCTGTCAATTTATCAAGTTCAATAACAGCAAATTTTATTTGCTTAGGATGATAACCAATCTGTGATACTTGAATTACCGGTTTATATCTCCAATCTGGATTTACTTTTGGAGAGATTATCCATTCGACCGCATTTTTATCAACACCTTGAGGAATTGTTGAACGCAGCACAAACCACCCATTGTTATGCAAACCTCTTCCGTCAATTAACTGAAGATCGCTTTTATTACTTATAAATATTATTTCTCTTCCTTCAACACCTGGTGATACCACTAACTCTTTTCCAACAGCCATTGGTACTATTTGTAAATTTCCATCAGCATCTTTCATCATCGGTCCATTTGCTTGCCGAGGGAATATTCCAGATTCATCATCCATCAAAAAATGTTCTCCAAAATAGTGACCGGGGAATAATTCCAAATTAAATCCGACTTTGTTTGCCCAATTAGCCGGCAAAGGTTTTTCAAGATCTACAATTACTTTAATATTATTTCCTTCAACCAAAGTTTTAATTGTGTATTTAATTTTTAGATCGGGGTAATTAATTGGATTAAACCCTTTTCTGTCTTTGCTGGAATCCGGGTACCATAAACTGACTTCAATAACTTCATTTTGCCTGTCAATTTTTCTTTGACCGACTTTCGGAACCGGAGCCCATTGCCCGGGAGTAGGTTCTAAACGTATATCACCATTGGCCGCTACACGTATTCCATGTTGAATAATTGTTAATCCACCTTGATGGCCTTCGGGATAAAAATCATCAAACAACATTACATTGAGTCCCGGCATTTCGTAATAACCGTTCTCATTTATATGTAAGCTCGAATTCATACGTTTCGGTTGACTGAATGAAATTGAACAAAAAATGATTAAGAAAAGAAGGACTAGTGGATAGCAGAATTTACTAGACATGAATTACCTCGCTCAAAGACTGTTCATTACTATAAATAAATTATAAATGAGTGAACTTCGGGAACATGTTTCATAATTATTAATCAAGGTTTATTATCTGAATCAATATGAACGATAAAAATTTTTCAATTACTATTTTTTGACTTCGGACAATAAATCATAGAGAATAATAGACTAAAATAATAATGCCGTGCTGGCATAAATAACAAGATGCACGGCATCTAATGGAGGCACCATTAAGGAAATATCATTTCTTTTTATGTTTATTCAGAATTGTCAGATTTTTTTCAATCAATTCATTTCTTGTCTTAACACATTCAGAGCTTATAAATCTATCTTCAGGTGTATTAGTTACGTAATCAAGAAGTTTATCTATGGTAGAAACGGCAACGTGCATTCTTGTATCGGAAGATGCATAATAAATTAAAACTTCACCGTTAGGTTTTTTAACCCATCCATTGCTGAAAGTAACATTGGATACATCGCCTACCCTTTCATCACCTTCGGGCGCAATAAAATATCCGGCCGGCTTATGTATAATATTCATTGGGTATTGCTGGTCTGCGAGCATCAGATATAAAACATATCTCAATCCTGCTGCTGTATTTCTAACTCCGTGAGCTAAATGCAACCATCCTTTTTCTGTTTTGATGGGGGCTGGACCCAATCCATTTTTAACTTCGTAAATTGTATGATAAACCTTACGATCGATAATTATTTCTTTTTTTACTTCCGGGTGTTCCATGCTATCTGTTAATCCCCATCCAATTCCGCCGCCGCTTCCAGTTTCAATGAATCCATCCTGGGGTCTTGTGTACAATCCATATTTTCCATTTATAAATTCCTGATGAAGAACAACGTTTCTCTGCTGACCTGTATATGAGATTAGATCAGGTAATCTTTCCCATTCCACAAGATCTTTCGTTCGTGCAATTCCGCATGAAGCAACTGCCGCAGAAGTATCGTCAGGTCTGCTGTCATCGTGTCGTTCAGTACAGAATAATCCATAAATCCATCCGTCTTCATGTTCCACAAGACGCATATCGTACACGTTTGAATCCGGTCTTTCTGTTTGGGGCATTTTAACAGGATAATCCCAGAATTTGAAATTATCAATTCCGTTTAGAGATTCGGCAATAGCAAAGAAAGACTTTCTGTCAACTCCCTCAACTCTCACAGCTAAAACTATCTTGCCTTTAAAAATCATTGCCCCTGAATTGAAAGTACAATTGATTCCTTGCCTTTCCATTAGATAAGGATTACTTATATAATTCAAATCATAACGCCAAAAAAGAGGTGTATGTTCTGAAGTAAGTATAGGATATTTGTAACGGTTATATACACCATTACTTTTTTCAATTTTTATATTTTTCCTTTTGATTAATTTTTCGTGCTCAAGCAACAATTGATTTAATTTTTCATTGAATTGTTTTTCATTCATCTTCTTTAACTCCAATAATTTCATGAATTATTAACGTCAGTAATCGTTACACCATTTTCATCTTTCTCACCGAAAGCTGTTTCAAGTTTATCCCACCAATTGAATTTTAGAAATACCGAAGTAACAACCATAATACCGAGCGTTATCCATAATGGAGTAAATTCCCGCAAGACTAAGTATACAGGAAAAGACATCAATGTAATTTGCCATACAATTCCGACCAAAACATTAACCATATCTCTTTTGAAATCTTTGTTAGGAACAAAGTTCGGATTTTGTTTCAATACTTTTTCCTGGATTGGTTTCCAGAATCCCCATGGTCGAACATGTTTATAAAAATTGATAAGTGTTTCATCGTTTTCCGGAGGCGTTAAGAACGTAGCAATCAAACTGCCAATAATTGAGATCAATAAAATTACTGGGAAAGAATTCATACCGAGATTACTTGCTAATGGCCAATCTCTTAAGAAATTAATCAGATGCAAACTATCTAGTAGTGGAATTAAAAGTGAAGATGCAATCCCGAATACCATTCCCCAGAAATAACCGTGACCATTAAACCTCCACCAATACCATTTAAGTACATTGGAAGCAGTATACCCGCCCCACAATGCACCGGTAATCCAGAGAACAACGTTATTTATAGACTCGACCACAAATCCCACTGCTACTCCAATAACAACAATAGCAATTGAGCTGATGTAACTCATAGTAACATATTTCTTCGGTTCATCATTTGGATTAATGAATCTTTTATAAATATCATTTACTATATAAGCAGGCGCAGCGTTTACTGTTGCAGCAAAATTGCTCATGAATGCGGCAAGAAGTCCCGCCATTAAGAATCCAAGTAATCCAACTGGAATATACTTAGCCATCACTTCAGGCAATATTGTTTCAAAATCGGGAGATGTAATTGAGCTTTTATAAAGTTCATCGAAATTTGTTAATGCAAGAACTGTTAAACCGGCAATCATGAAGTAACGTGCGGGATTAAGAACAACACTAACAAGAGAACTCATTTTTGCGGCTTCTTTGGAATTGCGGGTTGAAAGAACCCTTTGCATATCATAATTAGGAGCCGGTCCGGCAGCAGCAACAAATATTCCTTTAAATAGTACCATACCAAAAAATAAACCGAACATAGAATACCCATCCGTTTTGATCCAATCGCCAAATGCTCTTACTTTTGTTGATGTAGCAGCATTTACAGTCGACCAGTCAAGGTTTAGATCCCAACCAAAAAAAATATTTTTCCACCCTGCGGGTAAAACTGAATTAATCATTTCAGGCGAGACATGGTAAATTGCTATAATTCCGATTGCGATTGAAGATAGAGTTAGAATTGCGTATTGGATTACTTCTGTGATTACTACGCTAAACATTCCACCCTTTACTACATAAATGGTAGTTATTCCCATCAGAATTAGGGCATAAAGATTAGCATTAATTTGTGGATAGTTTAAAAGCGTCTCGGGATTTGTAACAAGAGGCGGAAGAAAAGCTGTAGCAAATTTTCCTATCCCCTTAAATCCATATGAAAGAAATCCAATAACACCTATCAGAGCAAAAGCTACAACCACAATATGGGAAAGATTAGCACCTTTTCCTGTTCCAAAACGTGTTTTTATCCACTCTGCACCGGTCATTACATTTGATCTTCTCAGCCAGGCTGATAGATAAACCATTAAGAAAACTTGATTGAAAACAGGCCATAACCAAGGCAGCCACATACTTTTCATACCATAAACAGCAAGCCAATACACTAATAACATTGTTCCGGCTATGTCAAACATTCCGGAAGCATTGGAAATACCTAGCAACCACCAGGGTAAGGTATTACCACCAAGAAAGTAGTTTTTAATATTCTTAGAAGCTCTTTTTGAAATTAAGAAACCGATTAGAATATTAATTAATATGAAGAGGACAATAATTAAGATATCAATTAAACGTAATTGCATAAAATCTCTTCTAAATTTTATAGATAAACCAGTGAAATAAGTAACCCTTAGAAATGTCACAAATAATGCCAGTAAAAAGCACTTCTCTTTTTATTAATTGAGAGAATTCTTTTCAAATAATTACTTTATCGATTATCATATTGATAAACGATTATGAAATTAATAAATGAATATTGAGAGTGTTTTACTCAAATTTAACTTTTGAACATTTAGAGAGGCACTAAATATTAAGTACAATATTTGCAGAATATTTAACACCAGATTTATGTAATTAGTGTTAAAATTTTTTGATATATGTTTAAATGGATAGACTATTAACATATCTTTTTCTTTTTGTTTTATTAATTCTGCTTACATCTTCAATTAAATACACCCTTGCTCAGAACAATGAAGTTCAGATCGGACTTAAAAAATCACTACTCAGAATTCAAGTTGTTTCACCAACTACAGTCAGAATAACTCAAACGAAGAATAAATCATTCTCTACAAGAAAAAGTCTGTCGGTTCTTGATATCAGACAGGCTCCTAAAGAGAAGAATAAGCTTTTAATAAAAATTAGGAGGAAGCAATTTTGAATAAATTTTTGAATAACATAAAAGTCATATTTGCTATTCTAATATGCAGCCTCTTAATGATGAACCATATTGCTGTTGCCTCAGTAGTATCTTACACAAAAGATTCTGATGGGATTACTTGTAAATTAGATAAAGGGATAATGAAAATTAAAGTTTGCGAAGAAGATGTTGTCGAAGTTAAATATACTGCTCTAGAAGTTTTCTCTTCAAGAACTTCTCTTGTATTGAATAACAAATGGGAAACTCAACCAAAATTTTCTGTTAAGGAAAATTCAAATGAAATTGTTGTTTCCACGGGCAGGCTAAAAATAAAAGTGAACATGTCAACCGGTTCAATTACATACACGGATTTGAAAGATGTTGTTATTCTTGCCGAAGACACTTCGGGCGGGAAAATGATGACGGCCGCTACCATTGCAGGTATTAATACATACAACTGCGAAACCAAATTCCAATCTCCCGCTGATGAAGCCCTGTTTGGTCTGGGCTGTCATCCAGAAGATTCCTTGGCGATGAATTATAAAGGCCGCAACCAAGATTTAGCAATTAAATATATGACCGGAGCGATTCCAGTGCTCTTATCAACCAAAGGTTACGGATTAATGTGGGATAATTATTCAGCATCAAATTTTTACGGTGCAGAAGAAGCTAATACTAAATATAAATACGTATCTGAAAGCGGAACTATGATTGATTACTATTTTTTTTACGGGCCTGAATTCGATCATATTATTAAACTTTATCGCCAAGCTACCGGTCAGGCTCCGATGTTTCCGAAATGGGCTTTTGGACTTTTTCAATCGCAAGATAGATATAAGAGTCAATCAGAAGTATTATCCGTAAAAGACAATTACCGTAACAATAATATTCCTGTTGATTGCATTGTTCAAGATTGGTTTTACTGGGAACCTGATGTTATCGGTTCGCATATTCTATATCCGGAAAGATATCCCAACCCAAAGGAAATGGTTGACGAATTACACCAGGCAAACATTCACGCAATGATTTCCATCTGGCCTGTCTTTGCTAAAGGAACAATAAATTTTGATGAATTAAAAAACAACGGCGGCATGACGGATATATTATGGGATAATGTAATGACTCATACTTTAGATAGTTATTATGATGCCCATGATTCCAAAGCAAGAGATATTTATTGGAGGCAAGCCAACGATGCTTTAATAACTCGATACGGCTGGGACGCATGGTGGGTTGATCAATGCGAACCTGATAATGGTGGATTACTGGATGCGCGAAGACAATCAAATTTTGCAATCGGCAGAGGTATTGATTACTTCAACACTTATTCACTGATGCATACAACTGGTTTATATGAACATTGGAGAAAAGACATACCAGGTAAACGTGCTTTCTTACTTGTTCGTCAAGCGTTCGCAGGACAACAAAGGAATGCAGCAACTTTATGGTCGTCTGATATAACTTGCACATTCAAAGCATATAAAATCCAAGTTCCGCAGGGAATCAATGCATGCGCTTCAGGCATTCCGTATTGGACATCGGATATTGGGGGATATCATTTTAATTGGACACCTCCTGATTGGTCAATCCCTGCCAACAGAGAATTGTTTACAAGGTGGTTTCAGTTTGGTACCTTCAGCCCGATATTCAGAATACACGGAAAAGGTGAAAGAGCATTGTTCTCAAATAATTGGGACACAAATACAAAAGCTATTTTATTAAAGTATGATAATTTGCGTTACCGTCTTATGCCATACATTTATTCCCTTTCATGGAAAATTACTAATGAAGGTTATACAATAATGCGTGCACTCGCATTTGATTTTAGAACAGATACTGCCATAAATAATATTCCGGATCAGTATATGTTTGGACCTGCATTTCTGGTAAATCCAGTTACTGAACGGGCATCTACTGAAAATACAAGAAAAGTCTATCTCCCAATATCAACAGGATGGTTTGATTTTTGGACGGGGAAAACACTTTCTGGTGGACAGAATATTAATGCCGCTGCACCAATTGAAACAATCCCGCTTTACATTAAAGCCGGTTCAATTATTCCAATGGGACCATTTTTACAATATGCAACTGAGAAACCTGCTGATTCGATTGAACTGAGAATCTATCCCGGGGCAAATGGAAATTTTATTCTTTATGAGGACGAGAACGACAATTACAAATATGAAAAAGGAATTTATTCAATCATTCCTATTAAATGGATTGACTCAATAAAACAATTAACAATTGGCAACCGAAAAGGAGGCTATCCTGGAATGGTACAAGAACGGATATTCAATATCGTACTCGTAAAAGAAGACCATGGGATTGGTATAGACTCGAGTACCGGAGTAGATAAGACGGTAAAGTATAAAGGTAAAAAAATAAAAATTAATTTTTAGGAAAAGGATGAATAAAATATAATTGAGAACTATAATTCTCATTTTCTTTTTGCTGACTACTTACATGTTTGCTCAAAGAGTAAATTTTTCTATCAAATTAAAAGGGCAATCACAGCCAATCAGTCCTTACATATATGGTACGAATCAAATTTTGAATTCTGATTATAATTATACTGCAGTACAGCAAGGCGGTAATAGAATGACCGGATACAATTGGGAAAATAATGTATCAAATGCCGGGATGATTGGCAGCATTCAAGCGATAATTATCTAACCTGGTCGCCATATTCCGCATGTAATTAAACGAGTTCCCCAGTCCCAGCCGTAATGAAATTGCGCTTTACGTGAATACACGGCAAGCATGGTATCCGATTGGTCGTTATTAGGAAATGCCTGAAGCCGGAACGGTGCATTTTTCCATTTAGGAAGGTTTTCATCAAATACATTTTTAAAATGGATTTCCAGTTCATTGTTCTTTTCTTTCAATTGATTTTTTCAATCGACTTTCCATTCTCTGAACATGTTATTAGCTGAAAGAATTTTAGTTTTGTTCAGATAAACTTCCGCATAAGTATCCAATCCTTTAAAGACGAGTTCAATATTTTTTCTTTTCAAGATTTCTTGCTGAACATCAAAAGTAGTTTGATAAGTCCAATCTTTTTCCCCAATCCACTGAAGTTTTTGTTCATTCAATCCAAAATATGGATCCTCAATTAACTTATTATCTATCAAATCGGTATGAATGCATCCCGGGATTGTCGCCGGATACCAATTGTTATCATTGGATTGACGAAAGCGCCATCCGTCTTTAATTTCCAACTGGGAAAATGATTTGCTTTCTTCTGATCCGGCGAGCAAAACACTCGATAAGAAAAGACATAGTAATACAGAAAATATTATTCTTTCCATTATAATCACCTGGGAATGATTAAGATTAGGATTAAATATATTCATGATTTAAAATGGGAATGACTAATAAAAACTTCTATGCGATTTATTCTTATTCAGCAATTATTAAACTTATTGGATCTTCGCCATCTGGATTTTATTTCTTAATTTTTCCATTTGTGCAGCATGCGTTGAAATAATTTCTAACGTTGAAAGATCAGTATCGTAAATTGAATTAAGTCCTTGCGACTCTTGTGGCGGATCACCTGTATATGGATCGCCTTCTCGCCATTTATCATCTAAATTCCTACCTCGTCCAACTCCTCCCCATCCCCAAAAATTAGTTCCGGCAATTGGAGCTCCGGCAGCAGCGCTATCATAAATAACTGCAAAAACATTTTTATAATATTTATCGCGAGCTGTTGTTGGAGTACCGGGCTTACTTGCTTCATAGTCTCTTGGAATTCCAAATTCTTCCATTGTTATTGGTTTGTTTAATTGACGCGCATACTTAAGATGCTTGTTTATATATTCGATAGCATTTTTTTCTGTACTTGGATAAGTCTCATCAATATTAGAAGCATCAAACCATCCCCAGTTCTTAGGCCAAATATGCATCGTAGCATAATCAATATATTTACTCTCGTGTGATTTCAAAAATATTTCTTCGGATTGTAAGCTTCCTGCAAGACCTTCATTTCCGGTTGTTACAAGATGATTAGGGTCAAGTGAATGAATATACTGAGCAGTTTCATCAATCCATTTATAATAAATCTCGGCAGATTTTATTATTGATAAATCTCTTCCCGGCCTTGGTTCATTAGCTAGCTGCCATGCCATTATAGTCGGATTATCTCTATAAGCAATACCATTAAATTTATTCACTCTTGTAATTATCATTCTTAAATAATTTCTGAAACATTCTTTGGCTTTGTCATTTAGATAAAATTCGGCCGAGTAATCCATAAATTTTCCGTATCCAACATTCGGATCGTCAGGATCCGGCACTTTACCATCGCCGAACCACGCATTGTATTGAGCCATTCCACCGGTCCACTGCCAATAATTATTCAAGAAAAGGACAGCTTTCATATCACGTTTATGCATTTCAAAAAGAAGAAAATCTAAGCCCTCAAGTAATTCTTCATCGTAATTATTTGGTGATATTTGTATTGCCGGTTTTATCGAACGACCCATTAGAGATTCTTCTGAGGCTGCACAAACGCGCAGATTCATTATCCCGGTGGATTGTAAATTATTGAGTTCTCTAATAAGTCTCTCTCTATTTCCAGTTTTACCAGGTGATCCGAGATAACAACCGTACCACAAATTAGTACCAACAAAAAAATAAGGTTTACCATTTAGAATAAAATGAGTGTCATTTACATTTATAAAACCAGTACTTTCATTTACAACAACACCAGAACATCCGGACATGATGAATAGAAAAACAATGAATGAGAGTGCCAATATTTTTTTCATAAATATTCCGAGGAAAACTTTGATTTCAGAATTGCAAAATACTTTATACAATTAATATTAATTGATACTATTTTATCAAAACAAATTTCTTCGTATCTGTAAATGAATCGGAATGCAGTCTATAGAAATAAACACCGCTTGCTAATCCGCTTCCATCAAATTTCACTTCATATGTGCCCGGTTGTTTTATTTCATTAACAAGGGTTGCAACTTCACGTCCGAGCATATCGTACACTTTTAAAGAAACATGCTGTAGAGATTCGCCGCGGCTAGTCTCTAAATATGGAACAGCAAATGTTATTGTTGTTGTCGGATTAAATGGATTTGGATAGTTCTGTTGTAAAGAAAAATTTTGCGGCAATGATGCAATGGTTTCTACCGCTGTTACTAAGCTCGTAGGTACTGCAAGGTAATCGACATGCATCCAGCCCCACGACATTTGCATTTGGATAGTGTTAATTCCTTGTACAAGATTAACAGTTAATTTTTTTTCCAACCATACATTCATACTACCGTCAAACACTAATTCAGTGACACGTTTTCCGTTTACATTTATATACTGGCTTTTCGGTGTGTTATAAGCTAGACGATAACCGAATGCAATTTCATAACTACCTGCAGCGGGCACATTTTTGAGTTGCCAAGTGATTTTGACAGTGGAATCATTTGTAGCAAAATTTACATAAGCACCGTTGCTAGCTGTCCGGTCACTAACAATCGTCCAACCTGGTCCTGGGATAGCAACTGCCTCTGCTTCAAGTTTAGTAAATGGAGGAATACCAATTTTGATATTCACTATAGTTGATGCCCTTTTGTGATTCTGATTGTCGGTTGCTACGGCCGTTAATTTATAATCTCCCTGCTTAATATTTTTCCAAGTTATTGAGAAAGGGCTGGAAGTAACTACACCAATTTTTAAAGTATCATTTGCAAAGAATTCCACTGAAACTACAGTTCCATCTTTATCCGATGCTTCGGCGACAATATTCACTTCAGCACCCTCCATGAATTGAGTATTGTTAGCAGGATTAGTGATATTGACGGTGGGCCAATCACCACCGATACCATTAACATCAACATCGGACTTGTAGCTATCCCACATAGATTGCATGTTCGCCAGCATATCTGTTGTAGAAGAAAAATTAGGATCCGACCAAGACCAAGCAAGCGCGCCGGCATAATTACCTGCGTAGAGATTTCTATATAGAATGTCTTTTGGAACTCCATTATTAATCTGACAAGCAAACTCACCTATAACAACAGGTTTATCTAATGCCCAATGACTTGCGGAATAAACAAACGGTGAAACATTAATTCCATTTTGAGTATAATAATGTACTGAGTAAAAATCGAGGGTACCTTTAGAATTGCCACCCGCGGCGATTAACCTACTATCCGAATAATAATTATAATTTGCTGCCGTTAGTTTTTGGAAATGTGCTACAATTTCAGCTGCCGTTAGTTTAAAACCATATTTTTTATAAATGAAATCTTCCATATTTTTTTTATCAGCTTGACTCATCGTCTCAATATTTAATTCTGTTTGAGGTGATCTTTTTGCAAGAATGTCTGTAAGTGAAGCAAAAGTTTGTGCACCGCTAGTAACTTTTGCAGTTGGATCAATTTCATGAATAGCTCCCGCACACAAATTAACTACTCTTTGAATTGCTGACATCGGAACATGATAATTTGTGGACCAGCCAAGTTCATTGCTCAATCCTTCCGGCTCGTTAAAAATTTCCCATGTAAGAATTGCGGGATGGCCTTTAAGCGCTTCCACCATCGGTTTTAAACAGTTTTTAATATACGCGTTTGTGTAAGTCGTATCAGTTAGGAGTAATGTATTTCTATTAATAACTGTTGGGCTTTTGGTTTTATTAAGCATATCATGAGACCAGAGACAAAGATTAATTCCAATTTCTCTTTCCCATGCAAGGTCTAATACTCTTTTAATATCAGTAATCGTTGAGTCACCAGGTCCGATTACAAGATTAGTTGAATTAAAAACAGGATTAGTTGTTCCGTCCGTATGCAGCCACCAGCGCATTGCATTAGCACCATGATCATGCATTTGAAGCATCCAATCAGCAATATTATTAGCAATATTTTTACTATTGCTAGTATTAATATCAGAAGCAAAAGTAACCCATGCTAAATTTGAGCCGCTTAAAAATAACTTTTGACCGTTATAGTCAATTCTATTTTGCTGAGCTTGGACTAAAACAGAACAAGTTATAACAAGTAGAGAGATAAAAATTATTTTCCGCATGATATTCATAAAGAATTAGAATTGTTTTTTTTAATTAACCTACTAATCACTCATAAATAGTGCCATTTGAAAAGAGACATTGGTTCATTCAATAACAAGTTAATATATGCGGATAGTGTAATAAAAACATTGATCTGGATTTATAATTCTAATAAAATTTTATCATTATAATAATTGAACATCTTGGAATAATCCGCGGTACTTTCATTTATCTTCCAAAAAAATTTTTCTGAATGTGGGAGTAGTTGTACGATAAAACGATATATAATTTGGATTCATGCTAATGTGTAAACGGAATAAATTTTTTTAATACTTTATCCTCCTACAATTCACCGAACAAGAAAAAGAAAATTTTATTTATCATTCAGCTTATGTATAGCTTTGTATCGAACAAGTGCTTCTAAGAAATAGTAATCGGCGAAGATTGACGGTACATCAATATTACTGTTAATGGGAAGAAACTGCACTGAATGATCCAACAAACAATTTGTGCTAAGATCATTAATAAAATAAGGAGACTGGCAAAGAGCCATCAGCATCGATTCGGCTACAGACTGAAAATGATTCTTCAAACTATCATCCTCAATGTATTTAATCATTTCGAAAAGAGCAGAAGCAACAATGCATGTTGCAGAAACATCACGGTAATTAATGTTGGATTGGAAGTCCCAGGCGGAAACATGATCGTGTGGCAGATTATTAACAAAATAATTCGCGAGACGAATTGCTGTATCCAAGAATTGTTTTTCTTTAGTATAACGGTACATTACTACCATTCCGTATGTTGCCCATGCATGCCCGCGCGACCATGTAGTCTCATCTCCCGCACCTTGTAATGTTCCCTTATTGATAATTTTACCAGAATATTTATCGTAACGGACAATATGATATGTACTTCCATCAGCACGTATAAAATCGCGACAAGTTTTTAATGCATGACTGCGTGCGTACTCAACAAAATCTTTTGAACCGCCGTTTTCTGAAGCCCAGAATAGAAGATCAAGATTCATCATTATGTCCACTATTACCGGGAAAGAATTTTCAGTCTTGTGCAAATCCCAATTGGAGCTGAAGCATCCGACAACAGGGCTGTATCGTTGGGATAAAGTATTAGCCGCCGTTAAAAGAATATTTTTATATTTATCATTATATCTACTATCTCCCAAACGTAATCCGTTACCAAAGGAACACATAAATCTAAATCCAAGATCGTGCGTCTCGGTATTATTTTTCTCCTTCTCGATTGATGATGTCCATTGCAGCGCCCACTTTTTGAATTTTGGATCTTTACTTAATTCATAAGCGTACCACAGACAGCCGGGATAAAAACCGCTTGTCCATTCATCAGACGGTTTAAGTATCCATCTTAATTGTTTTGTACCATACGTTGGGAATAGTTCTGTATCATTAACTTCTTTAACACTGTTTTCCAGATGAATTAGAGAAACTTTGATCGCGCGGTTAACAAGGCTGTCAAGTTTGCTATCTCCTGCGGAGACTTTTTGCGGAGAAATAATCATGAGAAAAAATATAATTACGACAACTGATGAGAACGATTTAAGAGCAATACCTGCATTAAAAAATTTTGAGTAATTCATAGAATTAATTCTCTTTTAATACAAAACTATTTTTAT
The DNA here is from genome assembly GCA_026390795.1 of Ignavibacteriales bacterium. Classification (NCBI taxonomy): domain Bacteria; kingdom Pseudomonadati; phylum Ignavibacteriota; class Ignavibacteria; order Ignavibacteriales; species Ignavibacteriales bacterium. The sequence continues at coordinate 132,215 of JAPLFG010000002.1, read as the reverse complement.
CAATCTTTGCCCAGATATTTTTAAGATCAAAAAATCATGAATTTTAATTTCATCTTCCCACCGTTATTTGAAGATAGTTAGCAAAATTTTTAGGGGAATATCATTTACAAATATTTTACTTTTTTCGGGACTATTTTATCAGAATCATCTTTTTGGTCTGAATATTTTCTCCGACTCTAAGCGTGTATAAATAAACACCGGAGGATAATGTAAAGTGCAGAGTATCGAATGTAGAATTATAAAATCCAGGTATTTGATATTCATCAACTAAAGTTGCTACTTCTCTTCCTAAAACATCTAATACTTTTAATGATACATGACTGCCTGTTGAAAGCCGATAACCGATTACAGTTTCCGGATTAAATGGATTTGGATAATTTTGATCCAGATGAAGTTCGGTTGGAATTTTTTCAAAATCTTTTTTTACATCAACAATTAAAGAGCCATTGTTAAAGTAACCGGCAACAAAAACCAGTGGTGCGTTCCAGTTAATACAAATTTCGTTGGAAGAATAACTTCCTTCATTATCTATATAACACAATGCTGATGGCGTTAAACTTGTTGTATATGCTCTAAGAGAATCATCATCCCGCCCTTTATCCGGACCGCCAGCCATTAAACCTGGTACGGGTTCCACAATGCCATCTGATCCTGATGGTCGATGATGAGGATGCATCACTCTTTTCTCCCCGATGCCGGTGATGTAAGAAATATCATTCGCATTAGCACCGAGAATGTAATTGAATTGACTTAGCGCAGCATCATAATAATCTGCAGATTTGTAAAGCTCGTAACCAGCAATTAAAAGAATTGCTCTGTTCAGTACATCTGAGTTACTCCCCCAATAATATTCACTTGATTGGAGAGTAACATTGAAGCCGTCATTCTTACTTCTTGTTACTAAAGTATTGCAATAATTTTGTAACGCTACTTTATGTTCCGCTAATACAGTTTGATCTTTCTGAGTTGAAGATCCAAACACATATGTAAGCTGCGCCATAGGCGCCATTGATGGCCACGCCATACTTCCAGTAAACAATCCATTCCTCTTATAATTGCTTAAATAGAATGAATGATATTTAGATTCTCCAGCAGAAATAAATAATTCTGCAGATGCCCATAACCTTTCATCTGTATCATTTGCATCGCCATATTCACCTGTAATTGTTCCTGCAGGATTTCTAAATCCACCTGCTGGAAAAATTGAGGGATGAGATTCAAGATAATCCCATGCTTTTTTTGCAGCCGCTAAACATTTTTCTGAATAGGGCTGATCATATTTTTTGAATACTCTGTATGCTCTTGCCATCATAGCCGCAAAATCTGCAGTAGCAGTACTCGCAATCTGATAAATGTATCTTGTTGTATTATCGAATTGCGGCATTATAAAACCTTCAAAGGTTTCATGCGTTACCTTTGTGAAGACCGCACCGTTTGGTCTTTGCATCTTAAAAAGCCAATTCAATTCATAGCGGCATTCATCTAAAATGTCTGGAGTTGTATTTCCTGATTCAGGAATATTTAGATCATCATAAAAAAATCTCTCAGGAAACATTTCATAAGCCATTAAAAGAGTTCCTACTGTAATCCCAGCATTTACAACGTACTTGCCATAATCACCTGCATCATGCCATCCGCCCGTTACGTTTGAGTGACCGGTAGTATCCGCACTAATATGAAATTCTCCATCACCTGAATAAAAAGGAAGTCGTACGGAATGACATGATGTATGTTGATAAACACCTGCATGTTGACTTAATAGTGGAGAACCGCATCTTTGATAGTAAAATCCTTTTAAAGATTTTTTGTAGACAGAATTATAAACCGTGTCCGCGATAAAAAACATCGATGATCTATTTCCTGATTTATCCGTTACATAATAATATCCTGCTTGATTAACGGCAGAGAAATTCCCTTTATATATAGTCATCCCCGTTGAAGGATCGTTCATTCTGCTAATTTCTACTTTGTCCTTCAATATTAATTTATTTGCTGCGTCTTTAACAAAAAAACTATCCGTAAACGTTCTGAAGTAAACAATCTTTGTTGAGTTGAGCAGGTAACCTGCTTTATTCAAATAAATATTTGATGCGTTTAACGAGATGCTGCAAAGCAAAAAGACGATCAAAAAATTTCTTTTTTTATTAAGCATATATTTCCTCGCTGTTATTTAATTTATATCGGTTTGCAGTGGAGATAATTATACTTTCATACAAAATGATAGTTATAAATAAATTTATTGCACAAACTTTTATTTTCTGAAGCGAACGGGATTAGAAAAACTTTTCCCTCTCTGACTAATTTTTTCTGCAGCTCAAATTTATCTTGTTGGATAACCGTTCCTAAACCTACTCCACTTGAAAGTTGGTTTAATTGACCGACTTTCTCGTCAAGAGTCATCAAAGCAAGAACCGAATCAACTTTTTGTTCAATAGTTTTTTGTTGTGCTGTGATGATGGATGCGAGAATTAGAGAATCACAAATAATTTTCATTATTGCTCCACAGAAGTAAATTATGCTTGCAAAGGTGTTTTTAATAATTCTTATTAAGGAAATATATCTATACTATTTTGTTGACTAAATATTACGATCCCATAATTACTTCAACTATATTTTCCGTACCGGCAGTTGCTAAAGGAATTACATTTCCAAATATCTCTTCACCGTTAACAACTAATTTTTTAATTCCTTTAGATATACTCTGGGGATTGGAAATCTTAATTTTGAAATTAGCACCGCGGAATTTTCTGTTGATCTCAAAACCACTCCAATCTTTCGGGATGCATGGATCAACCTTTAAACCGTTGTATTGCGGTTGAATTCCGAGAATGTATTGAGAAATTGTATAGAAAGTCCATGATGCAGTTCCGCTGAGCCATGAGTTCTTTGCTTCACCCGGTTTGAATGCATCTTTGCCTGCGATCATCTGTGCATAAACGTAAGGTTCGGTTTTATGTAAATCGCTTATCTCTTCAAGATAAGAAGGACAAATCTTTTTATAGTATTCGAAAGCTCTATCGCCGTTGTCCACCATTGTTTCCGCTATTATGATCCATGGATTATTATGACAGAAAATTCCGGCATTCTCTTTATATCCGGCAGGATATGTAGAAATCTCTCCCATGTTTATGTGATAATAAGTGAATGCAGGATTGTTCAATACAATTCCGTATTTACAATCAAGATACTTTTTTACTGATTCTAATGTTTGCTTAGCTTTCCCGTCCTCAAGACCAATACCTGCCATTATACAATAACCTTGCGACTCGATAAATATTTTTCCTTCCTCGTTTTCTTTGCTTCCGATCTTCTTGCCATAATAATCGTAAGCGCGCAAGAACCATTCACCATCCCAGCCGTGAGCTTTAACAGCCTCTACCATTGCATCAACATGTTTTTGATACTCAACAGCTTCATCATTCTTATTTAACTGTTTGCAGAGATTCACAAACTCTTGTCCGTATGCTACGAATAAACCAGCAATCATTATTGATTCTGCAACGCCGCCGGTTTTATTTTCAGTCGTCTGGAAGGATTCATCGGGATTAGTCGAAAAGCAGTTGAGGTTTAGGCAGTCGTTCCAATCCGCTCTGCCGATAAGCGGAAGTTTATGCGGTCCTAGATTATTCACAACATGGTAGAATGATCTTTTCAAATGTTCAAACAATGATTTTGCTTTCGAAGGATCGCTGTCAAACGGAACTTGCTCTTTAAGAATTGAAAAGTCTCCGGTTTCTTTTATATAAGACGTCGTTGAGAGGATTAGCCACATCGGATCGTCATTGAAATTTCCTCCGACAGCATGATTTCCTTTTTTAGTGAGCGGCTGATATTGATGATAAGCTCCGCCATCTTCAAATTGTGTTGCGGCAATATCAAGAATTCTTTCCCTTGCCTTTTCCGGAATTTGATGAACGAATCCAATTAGGTCCTGGTTGGAATCTCTAAAACCCATTCCGCGTCCGATGCCAGATTCAAAATATGAAGCGCTGCGTGACATATTGAAGGTAACCATGCACTGATATTGATTCCAAATATTAACGATGTGGTCGAGTTTTTTATGATGACTCTTAACATTAAAAATGGAAAGAAGAGTTTCCCAATAATTCTTTAATTCATTAAATGACTCTTCAACTTTCTGAGGAGTTGAAAACTTCTCAATCATCGAAAGAGCTTTTTCTTTATTGATTACTCCTTTCGATTCCCATTTTTTATCATCATCATTCTCTATATAGCCGAGAAGAAAAATAAATTCTTTCGATTCACCCGGTTTCAAATTAACTTTTAGAAAATGAGATGCAATTGGCGACCAACCATGTGCAACGGATTTGCGGGCTTTACCTTCAAACACCGCATCGGGCCGATCGAATCCGTTATATAAACCGAGAAATGATTCGCGGTCTGTATCAAAGCCGTTTATTTTCTGGTTGACGGAATAGAATGCGAAATGATTTCTTCTTTCTTTGTATTCCGTTTTGTGATAAATAACAGAATCTTTTATCTCAACTTCTCCAGTAGAAAAATTTCTTTGGAAGTTTGTCTGGTCGTCCAGTGCATTCCAAAGGCAAAATTCTACAAATGAAAACAACTTCAATGATTTTTTGTTACGACCTTTATTGGTGAGTTTAACTTTTTGTACTTCACAATTTGTTTTTACAGGAACAAAAAATTGTACTTCCGCTTCAACGGATTTCCTACTCCCTTTGATAATCGTATAGCCCATTCCATGCCGGCATGAATAATCTTGAAGCTCCGCTTTTACAGGTTTCCATCCAGGTGACCAAACTTCACCGCCATCGTTGATATAAAAATATTTCCCGCCATCATCAATTGGAACATTATTGTAACGGTATCTAGTGATTCTACGCAGCAATGCATCTTTATAAAAAGAATAACCTCCGGCAGTATTTGAGATCAAAGAAAAGAAACTATCGCTTCCCAAATAGTTGATCCATGGGTAAGGTGTTCTAACATTTGTTATGACATATTCTTTGCTTTTGTCATCAAAATAACCGTATTTCATTTTGTCCTCATAAATTTATTTCATAAGAAAAAGTAATTCTATTTCAGTTTGCCTAATAATTTTCTTTTCTATTATCATGAGCGCTGGATCTAAGATTAGGTTTAGAAATAAAGTTATACTTAAAAGTCGATAGGTTTTGGTTTGTCGCAAGATAATGTACATGGTATTATCGCCTGCAGGTACAAATGGATAAATTGAGATATACAATGTTTTTTCCATCGTTAATGATCTCAAAAAAAATAATCGTTTTTGAAGCATGCCAATCAATTCGAATATTCTGAAGTCAAACTTCAGCATCTTTCAGAATTGAGTTACCGGATTATTTCAATCCAAGTTCTTTACACATCCTATAAAAATTAGATGGCGCCAAACCAAGTCTTTCAGCAGCAAAGGAATCCGAACTGGAAATACTTCTAACATACTTGATGTATTTGATTCTGAAAATTCTTTCCATTTCTTTTAATGATATTACTTGCCCTTGGTGAATTTCTTCAAAATTGGTTTCTTCTTTCATAATAATATGGTTTCTCAAAATCATCGGATTGCTTACATCAGCTGCAGTTATTTTACCGCTGCTGTTTAATATCAATCTTTGAACAACATTTCTTAATTCACGTACATTACCCGGCCACTTATAATTGAGTAAAATTTCTTTAGCTTGATTTTCAACTTCAGGAATCTCAAAACCAAGGTCTTGGCTGAAATATTTTAGATAATGATCGAAGAGAAGTAAAATATCATCACCTCTCTGCTTGAGTGGTACTATGTCTATTGGTATAACATTTAATCTATAATACAAATCTTCTCTGAATCTATTTGAATTTACTTCATTAGCTAAATTCTTGTTTGTTGCAGTAATTATTCTAACATTGACTGAAATTTTTTCAGTTCTTCCAATCTTTTCAATCTCACCCTCTTGAAGGACTCTTAGCAATTTCACTTGAGCAGAATGAGGAAGTTCCGATACTTCATCGAGAAAAAGAGTTCCATTATTGGCTATTTCAAAAAGTCCCAACTTATGTGCGCTCGCTCCTGTGAAAGCACCTTTCTCATAACCAAAGAGTTCGCTCTCGATTAATTCTCCCGGTATACTTCCGCAATTAATCGGGACGAAATTTTCATATTTCCTTTTGCTCTTCAAATAAATATTCCAGGCAACAAGCTCTTTTCCAGTACCGGAAGCACCACTTATCAATATATTTGCATCGCTCTTGGCATATTTTTCAATATTTTCCTTGAGCTGTTGCATCGGTCTTGATTCGCCGATAATTTTTTTTGATTCAAGCAGTGATTCTATATTCTGTTTTAATTTTTTATCCGATCTTAATTTTTGCTTTTCTAATTTTTTCTTCTCAAAAGCATTGAAAATGCTTAGTATAAAATCCGTAGGTTGATATATATATTCCTCAATGTTTCCGGGATATTTTGTACAATACCAAAACGCACCAGATCTTAAGAGACTATTTGCAAAATCGTAATTTGTAATATTGATCGTCATCTTAGTGATTACAATTATTTGAATAAAAGGATCGTAGTCTTTTATTTTTACTATCAATTCTTCACCGCGCAATCCTCCCGATATCTGATAATCCAGAATTACAACATCGTATTTATCTGGACTCGCCTGAATTAATTCGATTGCCGCCCTGCCATTTGAAACAACATCTACTATTTTAATTCGGGTTTCGTAATAATTGACAGTATTTTTTACTCTTCTTACATCAAAATCTTCATCTTCAACAAGAAGAATATTTATTTGATCGCTTCTAGTCATTAAAATCCTTTAGTTCTTTATTGTGATATTAAATATGCAGCCTGCACCCGATAAATTTTCCGCATCTAAGATCCAGCCGCATTTTTCAACAGCCATTTGATAGGCTATGTAACATCCATAACCGGAATTTGCGCCATATATTTTTTTTGTAGACTGATTTTCTAAAAATATTCTTTTAATGCCGTTGTCACCTACTTCAAGCAAATCAGGTTGAATACCCACTCCGTCATCTTCAATTGATATATGAGAAATGTTTTGTTCCCGGTCATATTTAGTAGCAATCTTTATTGTGACTGAATGTTTGCTGCCGTGATCAATACTATTTTGGATTAGAGGTTCAAGTATTTCCCACACTATGTATTCATTAACTTTAACAATCGGAAGAGTCTCATCCAAATCCAACTTAAAGTCAAACATTTCATTCTTACTTGTAATTCTTAAAAATACATATTGAACAATAAATTTGATTACTCCATTTATATTGGTGTTAAACATTGGATTTATAATAGTATTGATTTCCTGGTCATACCATTTCATATCATAAATAATTCTAGAGATAAAGTTAGAATAAGTAATAACCCGTTTTTGGATATCATCCACATTTTTATTCCCAATATTTCTAATATCTTCTTTTATAAAACCTATAATTTTCTCAGCCTTGTGATGAGTATGATAAATTCTTTTTGTAAATAACGATTCCTTCTCTAACCTAATCTGCTTCTTTATATTTTCTTCGTGTTCATCAAAGAATTTTTTCTGAGCTTCATTCCGTTCTTTAACAGCTCTTGAAGAGATATAAAAGATTGCAATCAATCCAAGTAAGATCAGAGACGAATAGATCATTGCGACTTTATTAAAGTTTGCACTGACTTCTTTTGTTAGAAAAGAAAAGTCGGGAATAATTTTCATATACATCACTCCCAAATATTCCCCATCGGGTACAAATGGTACCAATATATTAAACGTCTGCTGATTTTCGAGCTCGCTATAAATCGTCTCAGATTTTTTTATTTTACCTTTAAGTGACAGGAATAGAGAGATACCTTCTCTATGTTCTTTACTGTCAATAGGAAATGCCGGTAATGTATTAGTTAAATAAGAATATAATTTATGCCCGCTGTCAATAACATAAAGTTCGTGGTTTTTTACAAGGATTAAACAAATATCTTCTACACTTTTCTGCATCAGTTGTTGTTTAAAAATTACATTAAATGAATAAATCATTTTTCTTTCATCAAAATCACGAACAGTTTTATCTATAAATAAATTTTCAAATAATAATTCCAAACTTGTAGAAGTCACGATTGCTAATCTTTCGGTAGAATATTTCTGATACCAGGATTGTGTTTGTACTAGGAAATCATTTAAGGAGGATTTTTGAACAAATGCTAAGATGATTTGGAATATTATTAAAACAATTAAGAAAATAGTGATATGTCGTATCTCAAATCGGTATTTCGATATTTTGCCCTTGATGTTTCGTATTAACATCTTGATTACCGGTTAAATGAATCAGAACTCTTCAAACATCTTTTTCTCAATTTGTATAGCATCTGTAGATTTTTGTAAAGCCTCATCTACAGAGATTTTATTTTTAATTGCCAGATCAAAATAGTAAGACATTATTTTGGAATATTTTGTGTATTCTTCATCCGCCGGACGATGCACACCTATTTTTAACATTTTTTTAATTTCTGAAATTTCGGGATACATTGAAGTATAATAATCACTCTCATAAAATTTATTAACTACTGGATAATAACTACTTTCTTTGTAAAATACTTCCTGTGATTCATCGCTTAGAAGAAATTTAACAAAATCCGCTACTTCTTTTTTCTTATTTGAATATTTAGAGATCATTAAGTCCCAGCCACCGAACACTGATGTCGGTACTCCTTTTTCAAAATATTGAGGAGGAGCTTTTTTTAAATTGCTTTCTTTCAAAATATCAAAAGGGGTTTCTTTAAAATCTTTATCAAAAGTAGGCCATCCAAACATAAAGAGACCGTTATTTTTTATAAAGTATTCATAACAAGTAACTTCTGTAAATTCAGTAACTTCAGGTGGAGATATTTTATATTTGTTAACCAAATCTACCAGCAGTTGTAATGATTTTTTAGCTGCAGGTGATTTAAGATTGAACCCGTATTCTTTAAAATAGTTTGGTTTCATACTAAGAATCAGTTCCATATAACAGCATATGAGACCTTCATAATCAGCGGCGGGGAAAAGATAAAAAGGATTATTCAAGTTAAGTTTCTTATTTAGTTTAATAAAGTCTTCCCATGTAACAGAGTTTTTTATTTTTTTGATTATCTCTTCACCGTTTTTCAGTTTTTTTATTATATCCTCCCTATAATATAAAACACCTTGCACCAGATTCAGCGGTACAGCTACTAATTTGCCGTTGGAATAACATGATTCTAAAGCACATGGCAGAATCCTTTTTTTTTCATCCTCAGAAAAATACTGTCCTAATGGTTCACACCATTTTGCAAACCTTTGTACCCATATCAAATCAACTGCTAATAAATCAATTCCATCTCCTGTTCCTCTCAAAGATCTTGCAAGAACTTCTTTTCTTTCATTTGTACTGAAATCGAAATTTGGAAAATCAATTGGAATTACTTTTACTTTTCCTTCATTTAGCTTATTGTATTTTTCAATCAGTAATTTATGAGCGAATGTAAATCTATCCGCAAAATATATTTTTGTTATTTCATTGCTAGAACCATAATTCTGAACGAATGAAATTGCCACATAAACAATTATCAAAAGGACAAGAAGAGTTGATCCCCATTTTTGTTTAATATGAATCATATAAATTTATTCTCTTATTTAAAAAATTCATTTCTTGGAAGATAGAATTAAAGACTCGCTATATATCTATCACCGAACTCCATCCCTCACTTATAAAATCAAAATTATAAAACGTCCCGCTGGTTTATCAAGAAAAGCCTTGTGTTTTCAATGCCTCAAGTTTGAATATAGCATATTAAAATAAAAAAACGGCAGGAAAGTATATTACTCCCCTGCCTTATTCATTCTGGGAAAACAGAATTTACTTAAGCAACATCATCTTCTTAGTTTGCATGAAATCTCCTGCAGAAATTCTGTAAATATATACACCACTTGCAAATTTCATTGCATTGAAATTCACTTCATAGGATCCAACGCCTTGTTGCATATTAACCAAAGTAGCTACTTCTCTGCCGAGAATATCAAAGATCTTCAAAGTAACTTTTGATTCTTTAGGAATCTGATATCGAATCGTAGTGGATGGATTGAATGGATTCGGATAATTCTGCTGAAGAGCAAAACCTGTAGGAATCTCGTCGAGTTTTTTTACACTCGTTGTTAGATCTTGAATCAGTTGAATATAGTCAACATTTACTCCTGATCCAGTTAAGGCAACTTTATTAGTTCCTTTAACTAATGTAAATGTATTGGATAATTTTACTAGTCCCGTCGAATCTGCTTTGCCATCTAAACTAAAGTCGGAGATAACAGTACTACCCCCTACTTTAATTTGCATTGTTTTAGCAGATCCTCCATTTTGGTAGAATACTTGCAGTCTATACTTTCCTGCATCTGGGGCTGTAACATTCCATTCAATAGTACCATTTGTTCCTAAATCAACTGATTTCAATCCGCTTGGTGTCCATTTAGCGCCTTCTAGCACTAAAGAAGCGATGTCTGAAGCCGTTACATCAGAAGCTCTTAATGATTTTACAATAGTAGTGGTTCCCGGCTGAAGAACATTAAAACCAGCGTACATATTATCACACCAAGAAGCTTTGATTTGAACTTTATTTGAACCAGCTTTTAAATGAAGCGGTAAACTAGCTGATTCTTTTAACTCGGATTCTTTAACTAACCACCAACCCCAAGCATTTGGCGGAAAATCTAAATGAACACTAGAAGCATCGACACCAAATACATATTGACCCCAACCGCGTGTATCGTGAATTTCGAAATCATTTACAAAGAAATTAACACCGTTTGTACGATTGTTAAGATGTGTCCATACATTAAGATCGTATTGCCCCTCAGTAGCTAAATCAAATGTCCATTCAACATAACCGTTGGACAATCTATAATAAGCAAAACCGCTGGCAACTTTAACAGCTGCAGTGCCAGATACTGTACCGACTTCCGCTTCCTGCTTCTCAACTGTATTTAAGACTACTACACTACCGGCCATATTTTCAATATCAGAAATGTCTTTTGCTTTAATTAATTGCCATGCAGTTTTTTTAGCGGGGAACCAATTAAGATCACCCAGCGGCATACTATTGGTACCTGCTGTGAGGAGTGAAGGAGTTGTATATGTAAAGTTCTCAGGTAATGGCCAACTTGGTGTGGTTGGATCAGTCTCTAGTTTCCAGAAATATGGAGTAGCTGGTGTAACACCGGCACGCAGATCTTTGATATTACGATACATGTTGGCAATAATGTCGTAAGGATATGTTTGAATATCTGGCATTGTTGCAAGCCAAGTTGTATCTTTAACTACCATGTGTTCGTACTTTGCTAAGAAGTCCAATTTAGTAACAGGACCTACAAACGGCTGCGCTCTGATGGAATCTGCATAGTAAAGAGCAAACGCTGGATCACGCCATGAGGCTACATTTGCAAACACAACTCTGCGAGCTTCTTCAGTTCCATATTTGGAAGGCAGTGCACCAATGCTGAACATACCTGATGTTGTTGCCCGCGGATCACGGCCGGGATTTCTTACTAAATCATAATCGCCGAAACCTTCTCCATGCCAGAAACCGTTTATGATAAGATTATTAGCGAAATAAGCGTACTTCCACCAATTTCCAGTATTCACAGATCGGCCTACATTAACAAGTGTATTATGGTTGAAGCGAACATAATTGGCAGCGCCACCTTCAATCTGTAGTGCAGTCATGCCAACATTAAAGAATGTACAATTTTCTACTACAACAGAATCTTGATCGGCCCAAATTGAAATACCGCGGCCTTCCCATTGTTGTGTACTCGGTTGACCGATAAGATTACGGAATTTACAATTAGTAAAAAAGATATCATTATTCTTGGCAGTAAAAGCAATCAATGCAAAGTTAGTGCGTTCCAAAATGATATTATCGAAAATAAAACGGGAGTTGCTTGCATCGATCTGAATTGGTTGATAATAAGTTTGAACACCATTATTATCGGCACCTACTATGTAGAGGTTTTTTAATGTAATATCACCGCCTCCGGTTATCATACGACCGTTAACGGTACCATCTGTTCGGGCAACCATTTGGAGAACAGCTGGATTATCATAGAGTGTTGGTCCCGGAGGTTCTCCGACAATTCTTAGTGCCCAGCCATTGTTTGTGATTGTTTCTGTGAGCCAATAGAAACCGCCTCTCTGCAGTTTATAAACACGTCCAGCAGGCCGGTCTAAATCATTGGCGATAGCATCCCTAAGGGCATCTGTTTTTACGGTACCATCTGCTTGTGCCCACGTTACGAGGAGTGTATCTCCCTGCTGTGCTTTAAGTTGCTGTGCCGAGAAGACGAAGATTACTGCAATGAGAGTTAAAAAAATGATTCCATACTTAGACTTCATAGGTAATCCTCCAATCGTTTGTTTGTGTTTGTTTTGTTAATTAGAAACAGTATAAACTTTACAATTTATATCTCACACCTACGTCCATCGTAAAACCGTAATACTCGATGTAGGTAGGACTAACTAATGCTTCCCCTCTAAAATTCTGGTCTGCTCTGTTATTTAAGTTTGTGAAGTTTGCAAATACTTGAATTCCGAAATCCAGCTTCTGTTGAAGTGTAAAATCCCAGCGTGCATAAGTGCCGGAGAAGTTATCCAGTGCTGGAGACCTATCAATATATGTAACCTTGTTTGTCTGATAGAGATAAGACAATCGTGCTGAAAATCCCATATAATCGTAACCAATTGTAACATTTAGAATATGCGCCGGCTGATCTGGCATACGAGCTACTCTCGAACTATCGATTAAAATATTAGCACGACGAGGCGGACGGCTGCCAGGTATGATTGCACCTTGACCGTTAAAGAATAGTTCTTTTTCGATTTCTGAAAATATTCGAGTGTAATTGATATTCAAAACTAATCCGTTAAAGACTGAAGGCAGGTACCAGAAATGTGTCTGCCAATCGAATTCAACCCCCTTGTAAGTAGCAGGTGTTGGATTGTTGATGTATGTATCAACTTGAGGAGCGGCATTCTTTAACCAATTATCAGGAATATTCAAACCGGGAAGAACCGGAACTCCTGGATTGAGGTAATAAGTTGTTTGAAAAATTAAGTCATCTATTTTTTTGTAGAAACCTGAAACGCTGAATAGACCAATAGTGTTCTCAAAAACGGAAATGGCAACATCGTAGTTTGCAGATTTTGCTGGTTTTAAAGTTGAGTTAGCTGCGCGAATATAATTCTGGTATGAATTAATCGATGTAATGGGTGCGTATTGAATGTAGTCCGGACGGGTAAGTGTTTCAGTTCTTGCAAGACGTACTTTCAACCAATCTGTTGGGTTAATAATTAGATGAATCATCGGTAGCCAGAATTCATTATTGCGTTCTATAGTAAGTCTTTGAAGATCTGCTGGTGGTCCTTGAATATTATTAAGCGTTACTTCTCTGAATCTTTGACCATTATATATGGAGTAATCTTTTTCCCAACGAACTCCACCAATGACTGTTGCATATTTTGTTACATTAAATTCACTCATAAAGTAACCGGCCTGATAACGCTCGACACCGTCATAATCGCGACCGATGGATCCGATAGCGTAGTTTCGATTTTCACCGGTTGCAAATAGTGCATCCATTAACTTATTCATCTTCGCTTCATCGACTGCAAATCCCAGCGGATAATCACCCTTCATAAAATCGGAACGGCTATAATTACTCAAGAAGCTGGAGATTGGAAAAACACCATAACGCCTTGCAATTAATGAGTCACTCTTCCAGTTAAATTCATCGGGATAATTTTGAGATAGATATTTTAGTGTAGAAGTTAGAATTGTATTGACTGCTGTCCCACCTCCATACTGCAATCCGTTTCGACCGTTTTGCTCTTGATCATTCAGTCTATTTAACCAACGAAGTTTGCCACCGGTTTTAAGATATCCATTAATCTGATCTGTTAATCGGAAAGGCACTTGAACATTTAATTGTACCGCAGATTCATTCTCATCAAGTCTTGTATCATAAACATATAAATCTGCAATTCCTGTACTGTTAGTATCAATCGTTGCCAAATTGGGAACCATAGTCGGGGGAGTATCAGGATCAATTTGTGTAGTAAGATATGCTGCGTTTTCCTGAGAGAAAGTCCATGTACGTTCACCTGGATTTTTTGATCGCGACGCTGTTCTCGATATATTTGCGTCATATTTAATCCAATCGAAATCCTGTTCCATTCCAATTGCACCAGTAAAAATTGATGTTGTACCACCGCGTTGTTCAAGATCATAATAATGTCTGTTGTTTAAAATGTCGCCTCGGTTAATGCGATAAAGACCATCCCACTTTAGCCGATTATAAAATGAGTTAGCTGTGACTTTTCCATAAGGGATACGATAATCCAGTAAGAAACTTGCACCGGTGCGTCCTCTTTTTACTTTTTCTTCTCTAAGATTTAAGCTCGAAAGTAAAATTTGAGTAATGCCTGTTAATGCTTGAGTTGACTGACGGTAGTTGCCTTGAAATTTATCTGCGCTTCTATCATAATCATCAATGTTAACACTTGCAATAAGACCAAGGTCTCCCTCAAAAAATCTGTTGCTTATATTACCGTTGAAATTATAATTGCCATAATATTTCTGAAGTTGATTGTAACCGCCCTGTAAAGAAACGTTAAGTTCCATTTTATCTGGCGCTTCTTTTAATTTGAGGTCTACTGTACCTCCTAGAGCATCGGCATCCATATCAGGTGTATTCGCTTTTTTGACGGTGATTCCATCCAGTATGTTTGATGAGATGAGTGATAAATCAACACTGCGATCGTCTCCACCGGTAGCGGGTAGCCGTACACCATTAACAGTAACAGTATTGTACTTAGGGGAAAGACCCCGAATTTCTACCTTAGTAGCTTCACCTCCTGATCGTTCAATTGAAACACCAGGTAAACGACCAATTGACTCGGCAGCATTCACATCCGGTAATTCTTTAATACGGGCTGCAGATACTACGTTGGAAATTGTATTAGAAGAAAGTTGCTGATTGATTGCTGATAGCTGTCCTTGCGCCTGTGCGGTTACAACAATCGTCTGACCTACCAGCGACTCGGGTTCTAATTCAAAGTTTCGTTCCAAGATTTGATCTTCCCTGAGATCTATAGAAACTGTTAGCTTCTTATAGCCGATATAAGAAATCACGAGTTCTTGTTTACCTGTAGGTACATTTCGAATAAAAAATTTTCCATTAATGTCGGCTGATTCGCCAATGTTTGTACCACTAATTACAAGACTAGCACCTATAAGAGCCTCTTTTGTTGGTTTATCTAATACACGACCTCTAATAGCCCCGGTATCGGCAGCCATGAGAGTTTGAAATGAAATAAAAATAAGAATGGTGAAAGCAATTAGCACTTTGCTTATAAATTGGTAAAAATTTTTTATCATATGCTTTCTCCTATTTTTTGATACCCCCAATCCACACTTGATTATTAATAGAGAAATTATTGCACATTTATAGGAAATGACTTCAACGCTAATTTATACGACTTTTTCAGTATTGTGGATTTATACTTTGCCTCTCTAGTACATCATTTTAAATAAATAAATTTTCCCTCTGATGAAGTTTTTTAGAAATTCTTTTTTTTGGATTTATAGAGAATAAATTAATATTGAGAAAGGGCACAAATAGTGCCAGAACTTTGGATGATTTAAATTATGATTTAATTATTTATGATGTGTATTATATATTATCCTACATAGAATCTTTTTATCGTAATGATAAATTTTATCAATAAGATAAATTTTCATTTATATATAATTTTCTTTCGCAAGATCATATTTATGGGCTTTAAAAAATTTTTATTAGTGCTGATAGTAAGATTCGATTAATGCTCTTGATGCAATAATTTTGGACAATTATTCACAGAGCAAAATAGGCTGCAGATTGTTATCCAAGTAAAAAAATAAAATTGATTATTTATTAATTCTTCCTTGCATCGCTTCCTTAAAAAATTCTCCACTTTCTGTTAATTTATAAGTTCTCCAAGACTCAAACATTTTAGGGTACCATTGAGGATCAAATACCCATGCAATCCAACTAATACCTTTATTTTCGAGATAATTTATAATTGATTTGCCGTATTCACCGTTATCATTTAATCCTTCTTTACCAAGTGTAAAACCAATTTCAGTTGCAATTATTGGATACCTGTTCGATGCGAAACCAAAATTTTCTTCCCACTTTGGTTCATAAGGAACAGTTCTTTTATGGGGATAGGGATGTGAAACATAACCAATTCCTTCAGCTTCAATCGGTTCTATTAATAACGGAGTGAGATCATAAGCCCAATCTAAACCAGCGACAAGAGGAATTTTTTCTTTATCATATGCACGAATTAAGCTAATCATATCTTCGTTTATTTTTTTCAATTCACTCCATGACATTCTCCCTAGCTCGCCGTTATAAAGCGTTGGTTCATTATATAATTCATAAAACGCAACTGTATTATTCCCTTTGAAATGCCTGGCGATTGTTAACCAAAATTCAAAAGTTTCTTTTAGTGTTGTATAATACATGGGATCTTGGAACAACTCCATTTTTAAATTACCTATAGAATGCCAATCAATTATTATGTACATATCAAGTTCAGTACACCATTCAACAGCTTGATCTAATAGTTCTAGATACTTCTCCGGTGTACGTTCGCGCCAGGCAATCGGATGAACCGGTATACGAACTATCATAGTCCCAAGTTTTTTTACTTCTATAAAGTGATTTTTATTCCAATGACCTTGATGTTCAATTTTATCCGGATCGGAAATAGAAAGACCTCGGAATAAAATTGTACTGTCCTTCCCATCAACAAATCGATTTCCCTTCACATGAATGAGAGAAAGTTTTTTTGCATTTGGACTGTTAAGCGGTTTTCCGATATTCTGATCGTTCCACCATTCATGATATTTCTTCTCTTTTTTTTCTTGCTGAGCATTAATACATGGGAAAATAGATGTAATTGTAAATATCATAATAAAAAGTAGTATCATTTTTTTCATCACTCCTCCAAACATTATGCACCCGATTTGTTTTTTTTCGTTCTATTTATTTTATCTAGATTCAATTCAAGTATTGTTACGGTATTTCTCCTTTTAAAATTTTAGCTTTTCAAGAAAATTGGATTTCATTTAATTGATTACAGAATAATGGAGAAATAATTTTTCCTGAGTTACTTGTACAAAAACCGAATCAATTTTCCCAATTATCAGTTCTAAATGATGATGCAGGTAAACCTTCTTTGTTAAATAACGAAGCATCAACATAATTACTCCAGCCATATCTTACTGCAACAGGAGCTTTCATACCTGGAGAAGAAACAATTAAATTCTTCCCCACTATTTTTAACTCTGCTTCTTTGAATATTTTATCTTCTTCTGCAATTAGAAAATTCTTTTGGCTTTCTTTTTCTTTCAGAATAAATCCTTTACCAATATGATCGAAAGTTAAAATAATTTTATCCTTCTTCACTTTCATTGATTTATAGATTGGACCTGAATAAACGACTCTCTTGTTATAATCTTTAGCGAGAGCCCATAATGCTAACCTTTCACCAACATTTTCTTTGTCGGGAGGATGGATCGTGTTGGGACTGCCGATGTCGAGAGTTACAACCATTCCTGTTTTCGGTACTGATAATGTAACGAGTTGCGCCTCTCTTAATTTTTGTGATTGGGAACCACTATCATAAATCCATGGTGCTATCTGAACATAATAAAATGGAAAGCTTCTTTCCTTCCAATCGTTACGCCAATTTCTAATCATAGTAGGAAAAATAATTTTGTACAATTCCGGATTCGCTACATTCGATTCACCCTGATACCAGATAACTCCTTTAATTTTGTAAGGAATAAGAGGCGAAATCATACCGTTATAAAGTACTGTGGGAGTAGAAGGACCAATGCTTAATGAAAGTTTCGGACGTGACAAATACTCATCTTCTTTTGTGCCAAAAACATAAAAATTATCAGCTATATATTGAGCAACCGGAAGATATTTCCACTCACCAGATAGAGAAATATTTTCTCGCTCTTCTTTTAAAGACAATTTCATTTTTTCTTTCGGTCCCCATATTCCTCCACCACCCTGATTATCAAGAACTCTTACAGCAATCGTAATCAATGTGTCTTTTACAATTTCTGCAGGTACATTATAAACTCTCTCTGTCTGCCAGAATCCGTCTTCTTCATAAGACCCAACTTTCACACCGTTGACAAATGTAATGTCCATATCGTCAACTTTGCCGATCTCAAGTATTAGATCTTTGTTAAGCCAGTTTTTAGAAATATTAATTTGTTTCCTGAACCATATTACTCCGTCAAAATCACCAACTTCGGTACTCTCCCACTGAGTTGGTAAATTCATTGTGTTCCATTTACTATCATCATAATTAGATATTGAGCAAACTGAATCTCCAAAGTCCAATTCCTTCCATTTTTGTTGCGGATTTTTTTTAGAGATATCAATTATCGGATGATTTCTAATCCATCGATTAAGTTTGACAATTTCAGGTTTGCCGTCATCTAATTTTTTAATGATGTCTTTGAATTGTTCAATTTCTGCGAGATATTTTTCTCCTGTCCACGCTTCAGCGGGAGTACCACCCCAGCTTGAATGGATTAATCCAATTGGAATTTTTAATTCTTGCATTAATTTTCTTCCTAAGAAAAAAGCCGTAGCACTGAAACCTTCAGCAGTTGCATGAGTACATTCTGACCAGATCCCAGAACATTTTTGTTCAGGTCTTTCAGAATAAGCACGAACAACTGTAAAAAATCTAAGATTAGGATAGTCTGCGTCTCTTATTGATTGTGCTGAGAATGAAATAGTGTCAGATGGCGGCCATCCTCTTAATGGCATTTCCATATTTGATTGACCAGAACAAAGCCAAACTTCTCCTATCAAAACATTTGAGAAATTTATTGTTGAATCGCCGATTTGAAGATCAATTTTATATGGTCCCCCAGCTTTCGGAGTTTTTATTTTGACGAACCAAGTACTATCATCTTTAACAATTGTCTTAGCAGCTCTGCCCCAACTTGCATCGAAGGATATTCGTAATCCGGGAGTAGCTTTTCCCCAAAATGGGACATCTGATTTCTGCTGCAAAACCATATTATTGGAGAAGAGAGAGGGTATTTCTAAAAAAATCTTCTTTTCACTGCCATAGCTTATATTAATTAACGAAACCATAGATAGGAGAAGTAAGAATACTTTCATTTCTGAATTCCTTTCTTTGAATTTTATTTTCCTTTGTAAGACACTGATACTCTTCCTATTTGAACCGCATCTCCAAAAACTATTTTGATATATCTATAGTTCTCCGGCAATTCTCCACTTGTGTATCTTGCACACGTAAAAAATTTGTACTCATTTTTTTCAGGTATGAAGATTTTTTTTTTCATAATAATTGGAGAATAATTATCATTATTATCTGAACAACTTAATTCAAGATTACCTTCCTCTCCGGTCATATAAAATTCTACATTTACAGAATTAATACTACCGGGAATTTTATAAATTATATAATTGCCTCTCTTTCCGCTCAAGCGGTTTCTATCTTCTTTTGCTTGAACAATCTGTTTATATGTTATGAATTCAAATTCTCCATCTTTCAAAAATATTTTATTATCGTTTTCCATTTCATCAATCAGCATTTTGTAATTGACTTTTATGGGTCCCACCTCATTAGACCAATCTGATTCACCCGACTCATTTTTTGCTTTTATCCGATATGTATAATTATTACCAATCACGACTGAAGTATCGGAGAATTGCGGTTTATAAGGCCATACCGCATCGGTAATATTATCTGTAAGGATTTTCCAATTAGATTCTTTTTCTTCCTTTCTCTCAATTATATACGTTGACGCGCCCGTTGAACCTTGCCACGAGATTTCAAATGGTTTTAATATTGGTAGAAGTATTGGTGCTTCGGGGATAGGCATAGGTGGAATTGGCTCGTTGTTAATTGCATATGCTTTTTCTCTCATTAGTTGCATTACATTTTGTTCATCGAATAATTTGCCGCTCCCAAATCCAGGCCAGCGATAAGCTGTTCCTCCATTATCGCTTGAGTGATAATAAAATCCACCATCTCTATTATGAAATCGCAAACTCCAAAGCATAATGCCGGAAACACTATCTTTTATTACAGTATCAAGAACCGCAGCAATATCTTTCGTTGGCTGAAATCCGAATTCGCCAACATAATACGGTTTTTTCCCTTTTGTATTTTGTTTATTCTCTTTAATATACTTTGCGGCTACATCTCCGGGTGAATAATAATGTGTAGATACAACATCAATGTTAGTATCTTTTATTTCTTCCTCTGCTACAATGTTAACATGTGTATTTTGGATGACAAGATGATTTCTATCAATAGTTTTAATATACTTTGCTATTTCCGCACACCAAGAATAAGGACATTGCAATTCATTACCGGTTTCCCAGCCCAATAATGCTTTATCTTCTTTATAAAGAATGCCGGTATAAGTGTTTTTTCTGTTGATTATGAAATCAATGGTCTTTTTAAAATCGGAAATTAGAAGTGAATCAGTCCAGAATTCCTTTTTATCTTTTCCTCTAAATGCTGCATATTCTTTTGGACCTCCCCACCACCACCAATTATCGACCAACGGAATGATGACTCTAATCCCTTCTTCATTTGCAATCTTCATCACTAAGTCTAATGCTTTAAATGCATCTTCATCAAATTTACCTGGCCCTAAGACATGACGGATTATATTCGAAGACTCCCCTTCTTTGCGGACTGAAAGTACATAACTCCTTGTAGCCTTACCGCCAGTTTGTTTAATCGCTTTTAATGCATCTCTTATTTCAAATTCATTCGGAAGTCGCCACGGATTTGCTGCATCGAATTTCATATAGTCTTCGATGTAATGAAGATTGGGAATATTATAAGAAATGAATCTAAAATTTTTTTCTCCGTCTTTTAATTGATCTTTTTCAGCTGTGATGAAATTACTAAATCCCGCCGCGCAGTGAGTAAATAAAAGCGTAATTAAAAGAAACAAAAGGATTTTAATTATTCTAATCAGTTTCATAACGGCTTGAACATTTTATTTGGTTAATTTTTCTATAAATATTTTTTATAGAGTTTATTAAATCAACAAAAATAATGCCTTTGCAAGATTGTCTTGGTTGTCTAAATCCCGTTCATCCAAGTCCTCCTTTTTTATCAATTCAATAATTCTTTATTATTTTGTTAAAATGGTAGGCGCAAATCAATCGAATATTAGTTCGAAAATAATTTTTTTATTTGAGCACAATTTTTGAAAGTAATAATAAGTAGAAAAACAGATTAGGTGAAAAGATGGATATTGCTTTAGTAGACTCGAAAAAAGATATTGTCCAAAAATTGCACAAAATGCTTACGACGGATTTATTAGAAAAATTTTACCCTTTGACATTGGATAATAAATTCGGCGGTTTCTTAAACAATTTATCTTATGATTGGAAATTTATAGATCCTCAGGATAAAATGATTGTAACTCAGGCGCGCCATACATGGACACCTTCGAAAGCTGCTCTCTTTTTCACTGAAGACCCAAGGTATTTGGAAGCTGCGTGGCATGGTTACAAATTTCTTAAAGATATTATTTGGGATAAGGAATACGGAGGATTTTACACAATGCGTTCTCCGGATGGAGATATTTCGGATTACAGAGGATATTTTGAAGAAAAACGTACTTATGGAATAGCATTCGGCATCTATGCACTTGCGGCATTCTATGAGCTCACAAAAGAAAAGGAAGTTTTAGATTTTGCAATTAAAGCGTTTGATTGGATAGAAAATCATGCTTATGATCGGAATGATGGCGGATATTTTCAATTCCTGACACGTGAAGGTAAACCTTTTGGTCTAGAAGACATTAAAAACACTAAAGCATCGGATGCAAATGAAGCTTACTACAAAGACCAAAATTGTTCCATTCATCTGCTGGAAGCATATACAGAATTATATAAAATCTGGCCGGATGAAAAACTACGGATTAAATTGCACAGATTACTTTTATTAATACGTGATACAATTACAACCGAAAAAGGTTATATGAATTTATTTTTCAAACATAATTGGGCTCCCGTTTCATATAGAGATTCCAGTGATGAAGAAAGAAAGAAAAATTATGGGTTAGACCATGTTTCATTCGGCCATGATTATGAAACCGCATTTTTATTACTGGAAGCTTCTTATGCTTTAAAAATCAAAGATGATGAAAGGACTTTATCAGTTGCTAAAAAGATGTTAGATCATGCATTAGAAAATGGGTGGGATAATAATTTAGGAGGATTTTATGATGGCGGATATTACTTCAAAGATTCTGATAAATGCACAATAATAAATGACAAGAAAAACTGGTGGTCTCAAGCAGAAGGACTAAACTCTTTACTGCTTTTCTCACAAATCTTTCCAGTAGAGAAAAAATATTATAATAATTTCTTAAAGCAAATCGAATATGTTGAAAACTATTGTATTGATCATGAATACGGCGGCTGGTTTGAAGGGGGATTAGATAAAGAACCGCAATTAAAATATGGTCCCAAGGGACATATTTGGAAAGCATGTTATCATGAGGGAAGATCTCTTATGAATTGCATCAAAATCTTAAGTGATGAAAATTATTCTTTGGTTAAGAAAAATGAAAATTTTAGAACTCTCAAAGAAGAAACCGAGGAGTTTTTAAATCACTGGAGAAGTATAGGTAAAACTCTATAGTCTATAAATAATTTCGATTCCATATTAATAAATCATTTCAATATCAGGTAATGAATTTTAGGGTGATGCATTCAGTGTGATAGGTTTAACCGATGCCGATAAAAATGAAAAACTAAATATGCAGCATAAGAAGAATGCATAAAATATTTTTTTTCATATTCACCTCAGACTCTCTATTAAATTATTTATTTAAATAGCTCTTTCTAAAATTCAATACAAAATTATTTTGTAAAGCATTGAACTCTAAAGTTTGTTTAAACGAATCATTAAAACATCATGGCTTTGTAAACTAACATTTAATATCTCACTTGTTGTCCCAAGATTCTTTTTCGCCCATAAATCATAAAGGCTATATTTTGAATTACTGAAATCAGTATCTTTTTTTGAAAGTGTATCAATAACTTTTTCTTTTCCCCAATCAAAGAGAACTTTTTGAGGCCTTGAGTTTCGATTTAATATACACATTGCCCATTGATCTTTAACAAGCGGCTTAAACCAAATTTCAACACCCTCCTTGGAAGAATATTTAAATCCTTGAATCCCAAGAGAGTCTTGATCTACTGATATTACATCTCTATTAATCAATATTTCTTTTGTTTCTTGTTTCATATTTTTTAAATCATTACCGGCAATCAAAGGTGCTGCTAACATGCACCACATTGAAAAATGCGCTCTGTCTTCATTCGTACTCATTCCATTACCGACTTCAAGCATGTCAGGATCGTTCCAATGTCCCGGACCGGCATATTCTCTCAAACCATCTTGCATATCTAGGATATATGTAACACCCCAGGATACCCAGCTTCCGTGATCATTTTTACAATCAAAACATGCATTTATATCTCCCGTTGTTCTCCAAAGATGACCGACATTTTTACCCCACTTCCATGGTTTATTATTTCCCCACTCACACAAGCTAAAAACCACTGGTCTTCCGGCATTGAACAAAGCATCACGCATTGTTTGATAAGCTCCTTCAGCATTTAATCCATCCGTATTACACCAATCATATTTTAAATAATCAATCCCCCATTGCGCATAAGTAATTGCGTCTTGATATTCATATCCCCGGCTTCCAGGTTTTCCGCCGCAAGTTTGGTTGCCTGCATCAGAGTAAATTCCAATCTTTAATCCTTTTGAATGAATATAATCAGCAAGAGCTTTCATTCCGGATGGAAACTTATTCTTGTCTGGATGAATAAATCCAAGACTATCCCTCTTACCATGCCAGCAGTCATCTATATTGATATATTGATATCCGGCGTCTTTCATTCCTGAAGAAACCATCGCATCTACAACATCACGTATAATCTGTTCGTTAACATCACACCCGAATTTGTTCCAGCTATTCCAGCCCATAGGCGGTGTTAATGCAAGTTTGTCAAATTTTTGTCCAGAGATTATTCCAGGAAGAGAAATAAGAAAAAGCATTGACGTTAACTGTATTCTTTTACAAAGCATTCCATTTTTAATGTTTTGCATTTTTCTTCTCCTTATGATAACAGTTTATTCAATTTGATTTTTTATAAAATTTATACAGAAGAACAAATCACTTTTTAATTCCGGCAAGTTCCTCAATATCTTTATTTTCAAGAATTGGTTTGGAATAACCAAGTTTAACTGATTTGAGCATCGCAGTTCCAAGGTCTTCCAGCTTGCAGCCGTGGTTTGGAAGAATAAATTTCATCAAGGGGTAGAAATTTCCAACTACTTTGTATAATGATTTTAAATTTTTCTGTCCTTCAACTGCCTTCATAAATCCGGGTCTGAATAGATAAACAGCTTTAAACGGTAATTTCTTTAAGTGGTTCTCTGTTTTCCCTTTCACTC
Source organism: Ignavibacteriales bacterium (assembly GCA_026390795.1). Classification (NCBI taxonomy): domain Bacteria; kingdom Pseudomonadati; phylum Ignavibacteriota; class Ignavibacteria; order Ignavibacteriales; species Ignavibacteriales bacterium. The sequence continues at coordinate 107,615 of JAPLFG010000002.1, read as the reverse complement.
TTGCCCACATTAAACGTCCTCTTTCTGTACTATCAGTTCCTTCGCCGGATACATAACAGAAAGTCATTTCAGCATTTACTTTAGATAAAGTTGCGGCTGCCTGCATTGTAAGATCAAATGTTAGCCGTGTATAATCTTTTTCATTCATACCGACCGAAGAAACACCGAGACAAAAGAAACATGCATTGTAGCCTACTAAATCTTTTTCAATTGCTGAAAAGTTGAAAAAATCGTTATGAATTATCTCTTTCAACTTTTCATTTTTGATGCCGCATGATCTTCTCCCAATTACTAAGATCGATTCAACATCCGGATCTGAGATTGCCTGAAGAAGAACACCTTCCCCTACCATTCCGCTTGCGCCAAAAATTATTGTTTTGATCGTCATAATTCCCTTATTCTATTTTATAATAGTTGTTAGCTTTTAGCAATTAGCCGTTAGAAAATAATAAAAAAATTATTTATGTGGATGGGCAATATTTTTAAGAGAATTAAAATACTTATAAGAAGAGTTTTGGATATATTTTCAAAATAAGAGACAATTTAATTTCTCAATAAAAGTTGTTACGTGTTAGCGAAGGAAATTAGGGAAAAGAAATGTTTATACTCCTCTGACGGCAAATAGCTAATGGCTAATTGCTAACAGTTAAAAGCTACTTTTGATTCTAATCGCTCATTAAACTATTTTTGACACAAAACTAAAGCAAGCTATGTCGATCACTCCTTTGATGGCACAATATGGAAGGATCAAAGAGAACTATCCGGATACAATTTTGCTTTTCCGAATGGGAGATTTCTTTGAAACATTTGAGGAAGATGCAAAAATCGCATCAAAAGTGCTCGGTATAACACTAACTAAACGAGCTAACGGCGGAGCCGGCGACGTTCCTCTTGCAGGATTCCCGCATCATGCGATTGATACATACTTGCCTAAACTAGTTAGGGCAGGCTATAGAGTTGCCGTCTGCGAGCAGATGGAAAATCCTAAATTTGCAAAAGGTATTGTAAAGCGTGATGTAGTTGAGATTGTAACTCCGGGTGTCGCGATATCCGATAAACTTCTTGATCACAAAAAAAATAATTACCTCCTATCAGTTTATATCGAAAATGAAATTGCGGGAATTGCATTCTGCGATATTTCAACGGGAGAGTTCTCAACATTCGAGGTTATAAGTTCCGAAGCATCACAGCAACTCAGCTCAATAAATCCTTCCGAAATCTTGATTCCCAAAAGACTTAAGCAGGAACTCGAACCTTTGATTCATAAAGCAGTTCCATTGGCTAGAATAACAAAGATTGACGACTGGATTTTCAATTACGAATATTCTTCCGAACTTTTGATGAATCATTTCAACACAAAGACATTAAAAGGATTTGGAATTGAAACATTAAACGCCGGAATATGTGCTGCCGGTGCTGCGTTGAACTACTTACGCGAAACACAGAAAGCAAATCTAACTCACATAAATAAAATTTCGCGTCATAATCCATCCGATTACATGATCCTTGATTATTCGACCAAGCGTAACCTTGAAATTATGTTTACGATGCAGGAAGGCGAGCGTGAAGGTTCGTTGATATCAATTCTTGATAAGACTGCAACTTCTATGGGCGGACGGATGCTGAAGAAATGGATCTCTGCACCGCTGAGAAAATTGGAACCGATATTAAAGAGGCAAGAATCTATTGCCGAACTTCTTCAAAATAAAACTCTTAGAAAAAATTTACAGAATGAATTAAAAGAGATCGGCGATCTTGAGCGGCTGACATCAAAAATTTGTACGGGAAGAGTTAATCCGCGCGAACTTCTTCATTTAAAAACATCGCTTAAAAAAATTCCTCTTATCAAACAACTATTAGATCAGACTTCCGTGGAAACGCTTGTTGCAATTAATCAGCGTTTAAATTCTTTGGATCAGATTGTTGAAAAAATCGAATTAGCAATTGCAGATGATCCGCCGCTTTCTGTTTCCGATGGCGGAGTTATTAGGGACGGATACAGTCCGGAACTTGACGAACTGCGCGGACTATCTACAAATGCGAAAGATTGGATTACAAATCTGCAGAAAACCGAACGTGAAAGGACAAAAATTTCTTCTCTGAAAGTAAGTTACAATAAGGTTTTTGGATATTACATCGATATCAGCAACGCTAACAAAGATAAAGTGCCGGAAAATTATATTCGTAAACAGACCCTGGTAAATAGCGAAAGATTTATCACTCCCGAATTAAAAGAGTATGAAGATAAAATTCTAAATGCGGCAGAGAATATTGGTAATCTTGAATACCAGCTTTTCGATCAAGTTAGAATTGCCTCCGCTTCCGAGACAGAAGCAATCCAGGAGAACGCGCGCTTGATTGCCATGCTCGATTGTTACCAATCATTTTCGGAATGCGCAGACGATTATAAATATGTTTGTCCACAGCTTGATGAATCTGATCAGCTCGAAATTATTGACGGAAGGCATCCAGTTGTTGAAAGAATTCTTCCACCGGGAGAAAAATTTACTCCGAACAACTGCAAACTATCTTCATCCGATGAGCAGATAATATTACTTACCGGACCGAACATGGCGGGTAAATCTGTTTACTTACGCCAAGTTGGATTAATTGTCTTGATGGCACAGATCGGTTCGTTCGTTCCGGCTTCATCTGCAAAGATCGGTTTGATTGATAGAATTTATACACGAGTCGGTGCAAGCGATAATATTTCTGCGGGAGAATCAACTTTTCTTGTTGAGATGCAGGAAGCCGCAAATATTTTGAACAACGCAACCAGCAAGAGTTTAATACTGCTGGATGAACTCGGGCGCGGCACAAGCACGTTTGACGGAATCTCAATTGCTTGGGCAATTACGGAATACTTACATGAAAATCCGAAACTTGCAGCAAAGACTTTATTCGCTACTCACTATCACGAGCTGAATGAGATGGCAACGTTATTCCCCCGCATAAAAAATTTCAAAGTTGAGGTACGTGAGTACGGTGATAAAGTAATTTTCTTACACAAAGTTTCTTCGGGCGGAGCCGATCATAGTTACGGAATTCAAGTTGGACAAATGGCCGGCTTGCCGCTATTCGTAACTAACCGCGCGAAAGAAATTCTTGCTAATTTGGAAAGTAAAGAACTTACTCCTTATGAAATGAAGAAAGCAAAACTTGCAAAGCTAAAAGGTGCTGATGATTTTCAGATCAGTTTATTCGAGATGAAAGATGAAGAATTACGCAAACATATTTCCGATATTTCGATCAACAGTTTAACTCCGCTTGAGGCGTTAAACAAACTTAGCGAACTAAAGAAAAAGATTGATGATGAAAAGAAATAAAAAATATCAAGAACAGGATTACAAGAAAGGGCAAGAAAAGTCATTTCGTTTTTATGATAATGGTCTTGCTCTTATTCTTACTCTCCTTTTGGTTTCATGCGGTAAAAATTATTCTCCAGAACAAAAAATATATATTGATCAAATAGAGAAATTCCGCACAGCAAAAAACGATGAAATGAAAAACGAACCTAATTCCCCTTTTAACAGGAAAGGAAAAATTGAATTTCATGATTTGAAATATTTTGACGTTGATCCTTCATTTGTTTTTACTAGCAAACTTTCTGCGAATAACCCGAAGGATACTGTTACCATCTATGGAACAAAGGGTGAGCCGCGCAAAGCTGTTCGTTACGGTTATATTGATATCAGTTACGAGAACCAACCGTTTAGAATAAATGTTTATCAAGGAAGTACAAGTGCTGGTGATACTTATTATTCAATTTGGTTTACAGATAAGACAACAAATAAAGAGACTTACGGCGTAGGTCGTTATATAGATTTTGAAAAAGTTGATGATCCAAATCATGTTTACACAATCGATTTCAACTTGGCGTATAATCCATACTGCGCATATAATCCAAATTTCTCTTGCGCAATTCCAACAAAAGAAGATTTCATCCCGATTGCAATTAATGCGGGCGAGAAAAAATTTCACGATTAATATTAGGAGTTAACATTGGTAATCATACTCGAAAGAAATGCAACAGAACTTCAGATAGAAAACATAGTTAAACATCTTGAAGGTTTCGGATTTCAGATTCACAGATCGAATGGTGCTGAACGAACTATCATTGGCGCAATCGGGGTAAAACCAAATTTCGACACGCGTAACATTAGCATACTTGACGGCGTTGACGAAGTTTACCGTGTTACTACTCCATATAAATTAGCCGGCAGAAGTTTTCAAGAACACGATACGATTATAAAAATCAAAGATGTTGAACTTGGCGGTAATAAGATTGCGATGATAGCCGGTCCATGTTCGGTTGAAAGTGAAGATCAAATTTTCAGATTAGCTAAAGTCGTTGCTAAATCCGGTGCAAAATTTTTACGCGGCGGCGCATTTAAACCTCGCACATCTCCCTATTCATTTCAAGGAATGGGAGAAGAAGGACTAAAATTGATGCGAGCAGCAGCAGATGAAAACAAATTGTTAGTTGTAACTGAAGTAATGCAGATGGATCAAATCGAATTAATTGATAAATATACGGATGTATTCCAGCTCGGCGCGCGTAATATGCAGAACTTTTCTCTTCTCAAAGAATTAGGAAAAGTTACCAAACCCGTAATGGTGAAGCGCGGCATAGCGGCTACAATTGAAGAATGGCTCATGTCCGCGGAATATATTCTTAACGGCGGTAATAAGAACGTTTTCTTTTGTGAACGAGGCATAAGAACATTTGAGAATTACACACGCAATACATTTGATCTTTCAGCAATTCCGGTTGTTCACAAAAAAAGCCACTTACCGATTATCGCCGACCCGTCGCATGCAACAGGGTTGCGCGATCAGGTTCCGCCGATGGCTCGTGCTGCAGTTGCAGCAGGAGCTGATGGAATAATGATCGAGATTCATGATGATCCGGAAAATGCTCTCTCTGATGGACCGCAAGCTTTGTTGCCGGAGACTTATCTTAAACTAATGGAAGAGCTTCGTTTAATTGCAATTGCAATCGGCAGGACTCTGTAATTGAAAGTCGGGAAGATTGCTATAATAGGTTTGGGATTGATCGGCGGTTCAATTGCAAAATCAATTAGAAGTTTTTCTTCCGACCATAAGATCAGTGCTTTTGATAATCCGGATATTCTCGAGACAGCATTTCAGCAAAAAGTTATCGACCAAAAATTATCTTCATTTGAAGACGCTCTTGATGCGGATCTGATATTTATATGTCTCCCGGTTGATTTGTCAATTACTGTTTTCGAAAAACTAGCCGGCAGAATTAGATCCGGTCAGATTCTTACAGATGTTTGCGGAGTGAAATCCGTCTTCCAAGAAATTTGGGATTCCAAAGAGAGAAACGGATTTTACATCGGCGGACATCCGATGACGGGAAAAGAGAACAGCGGTTTTGAGAATTCCAATCCCCTTTTATTTGAAAACTGTGTTTACATCTTAAATGAAGCAGCGGCGGATTTGCCGGTAATTGATTCATTCACGGAAATAATTCATAAACTTGGCGCGAAGATTACTTTTCTCAACCCGAAGGTGCACGATATAATTGTTGCTTCGGTCAGTCATCTCCCCCAGTTGGTTTCGGTTTCGTTGATCAACTCTGCAAATTTCAAAGAGAGTGCAATAAACTTTTTCGATTTCGCCGCCGGCGGATTTAGAGATATGACTCGGATTGCTTCCAGCGAATTTAGAATCTGGGAACCGATCATTAAACAAAACAAGAAAAATATTATTCAGGCGGTTGATAATTTTATTTTGGATCTGGAACAGATTAAAAAATCTGTAGCAAAAGAAGATTACAAAAAGCTTGCGGAAAAATTTGAGAGTGCGAGAATTAAGCGTGATGAAATTCCAAAATCGAATAAAGGATTCATCAACCAGATCTATGATCTATTCGTATTTGTGAAGGATGAACCGGGAGTTATAAGTAAAATTTCCACAGCGCTTTTTGAAAATAAGATTAACATCAAGAACATAGAACTTCTGAAAATACGGGAAGGGTCCGGCGGTACATTCAGGGTTGCATTTGAAAGCGAAAGTGATGCTGAGAAAGCAAAAGATGTAGTTGAAAAGTTAGGTTTTTCAACTAAACTTTAAAAAAAGCGCATAACAACTGTGCAGTATTAATATACTTCATCATGAGTTCCGAGAGTTATTAATAGAATTGTCTGAACATTATTATCATCTTCAAGAGTAAAAATAATTCTACAATCATATCCGCAAGAACAAGCATAACATCCTAATAGCTCACCAGAAAGTTTATGTGTTTTTAGCCTAACATCATATATATCTATTTCTAAAAGCCGTATAGAAGAATCAATTTGCTCTTGTAAAAGAGGAATTTTTCCAACAATCTTTTTGTATGCTTTCTTAAAATGAGGTGATAAAACTAACTTATTCAATTGTTGTCTGGTTCGGATAGTGAATTATGAAGTTTATCTATAATTTGTTTCGAATCTGAAGGAGTCAGTTTACCTGTATTATAAAGATTTTTAGATTCTCTTACTTCTGCTGCTATCTCTTTTCTTCTTTCTTCTATAGTTTGTTTTTTAAGTATTTCTATCAACATCTCTTTATCGGCGAGCGATAACTGTCTGGCGCTGTCTAGTGCCTGATCCAAGTTTATCATTTTTAGTCCTTTCTTTAACCGAAGTAAATATAACTTTTTATCGTAAAAAATGTTACGTCAAAGAAATTGAACTTCTAAATATCTGGGAAGGGTCCGGCGGTACATTCAGGGTTGCATTTGAAAGCAAGGCTGATACCGACAATGCAAGAAAACTAATTGAACAATTCGGCTTCTTAACAAAAATCTAAAAACCTACAAACCGCCTCGGCACTTCTCTCTCCATCAATTGCGGCAGAAACAATTCCGCCGGCGTAACCGGCTCCCTCACCGCAAGGGAATAATCCTTTAACTTCGACATGCATAAGTGTTTCATTATCGCGCGGAATTCTTATTGGCGAGCTTGTACGTGTCTCAGCAGCAAGTATCTGCGCTTCTTCGGTGAAATATCCTTTCATTTTTTTATCAAAGATGATTAAACTTTTCCTTAATCCATCTGAAATTTTCTTCGGTAGAATTTCATGAATCGGCGAGCTGATTGTCCCGGGAATATATGATGAATCCGGAAGTGTCTGAGACAATTCTCGATTTACGAAATCAGTAATTCTTTGTGCCGGTGCTCGTTGAGTTTTACCACCGGCATCGAATGCAATTCGTTCAATCTCTTTTTGAAATTCCAATCCGGCAAATACATTATACGTTTTATAATCAGTCCAATCTCTTTCATCAACAGAAACTACTAATCCGGAATTTGCAAATGGAGAATCGCGTCTTGAAACACTCATTCCGTTTAGGACAAGCTCATTCGGTCCTGTTGAAGCCGGAATTATTATTCCTCCCGGACACATACAAAAAGAATAAACGCCTCGGTTATCTACTTGACATGTTAAATTGTAATTTGACGCCGGTAAGTTTTGATTCCGCTCAGTTGTATGATACTGAATTTCATCAATCAATTTTTGTGGATGTTCAATACGAACTCCAACTGCAAATGGTTTTGCTTCAATTTTTATATTGTGACGATCCAACAGATAATAAATATCACGCGCGGAATGCCCGGTTGCTACTATCAAGGAATCACCGATGAATTCATCCTCACCATTAACAATAACACCTTTAATTTTTCTCTCTTCTTTAATCAAATCTGTTACTCGAGATTCAAAATGAATTTCACCGCCGCAATCTAGAATTGTTTTCCTTATTGCACTAACAACCTGCGGTAGTATGTTTGATCCGATATGAGGATGTGCATCAATCAAGATTTCTATTGGTGAACCGTGCTGAACCAATATATTTAAAATCCGGTTTACATCCCCGCGTTTGGTAGAACGTGTATAAAGTTTTCCATCGCTATAAGTACCGGCACCTCCTTCACCAAAACAATAATTTGAATCCGGGTTCACTTTACCAAATTGCTGAATTTCTCTCAGATCTCTTCTGCGTGTCTGTACATCTTTCCCACGTTCAAATATGATAGGTTTAATTCCCAACTCGATCAAACGTAAAGCAGCAAACATTCCAGCGGGACCCATTCCAACAATTAAAACTTGCTTACCGTTTTTGATATGTGAAAAATTAATTGGAGAAAATAGTTCAGTTGGTTCTTCGTTTATATAAACAATTGCTTTTGTTCTATAAATAGGATTCTTGCTGCGTGCATCAACAGAGCGGCGTATAATTTGAACAGCGGTAATCTCTTCGATATTAAGTTTGAGCTTTTGAGCTGCGAGATTTTTTTGATAAGAATAATCGTTTATAAAACCGGGTGGAATTACTAATTCAATTTCTTTTTTCATGTTGTCCTCTGTTTTGAGGAAAAAGCTCTATAATTGATAATTGCGAATTGAGAATGGAAAATTATTTTTCTTTCAGTTTCTTAATAAATTGTTTAAATGAATCCTTGATTTAATAATCTTCTTAAACATTGAGTAAACATAATTTAACTATTCTTGTTCCGATCCGAAAACTTTTTTGAAGAATTGGATTTCCATATTGACAATTTTTTTCAAATATTCTCATAGAATTAGCAATTCTAAATTGACAATTCTCAATTAATAAGTTGATTTAATTACTCCGCCGTCTACAGCAATCGTCTGCCCGTTTATATATCCGGCTTGTTCCGAAGCGAGATAAACAATGAGTGATGCAACTTCTTCCGGACTTGCCAAGCGCTTCATCGGGACATCATTAGACATTGATTCTAAAATTTTCTCCGGTGTTGTATTTGCGATTTTTGCGCGGCTCTCAGCTAATTCATGCAGACGGGATGTAAGTGTATACCCGGGTGCAACATTATTAACAGTAATATTGTATTTGCCAACTTGATTGCTTAAAGTTTTTGCGAAACCGGTTACAGCACTTCTTAGAGAATTGGAAAGGATTAAATTATCAACCGGTTGTTTTACAGAGAGCGAAGTGATATTTATTATTCGCCCGGAATTTTTTGCTTTCATACCGGGAAGAACAAGACGGGTAAAACGAATCGTACTCATCAAAACTTGTTCAAATGCATTTTCCCAGCTTTCATCATAGAGGTCCTCGAAAAATCCAGGTACAGGTCCTCCGCAATTATTTACAAGTATATCAATGTCACCTAAATTCTTTCTTACAACACCGACAGTATCTTCAATATCTTGCGGTTCGTTAATATCACAAAGATCCCATAACGGCTCAACGCCATAAGATGATTTAATTTCGAGTGCAGTTTTTAAAAGATTTTCTTTGTTGTGAGAACAGATTGCTACTTTGCATCCTTCTTTAATGAATAACTCAGCAGTCTTTCTGCCGATACCACTGCTTGATGCAGTAACTAAAACTGTTTTTCCTTTTATCTGTAAATCCATCTCCAACCCGCTAAATTATTGTTAGATGCAATTTAAGATTTTTTACAGTTGGAATAAAATTTTTTGATTCTTGTTAAGGCAGGAAGAAATTATAGAAATAATTTTAAAGCCGAGAGAACAAACCCGCAGATTACTCTGCGGGCAAATAGTCTAATTAATGCGCACTTGCGGCTAGTTTAACAGCGAGTTCACCATTTACAATTTCTTCAGTATCAAGGGCTATGACTAACTCTTCATTGGTCGGAATTCTGAGTACACTTACTTTTGAGTCAGCTGTAGAAATTTTGCATTCCCCTTTTACATTTTTGTTTGCTTCTTCATCAAGTTTAATTCCGAGAAATTCTAAATTGGAGCATGAATTTTGTCGAACCATAATTGAGTTCTCGCCAATTCCACCGGTGAAAACAACAGCATCAAGTCCTCCCATTGCTGCCGCGTAAGCGCCAATATATTTTTTGATTCTATAAGTGAAAACATCGAAGGCATATTTTGCTTTTTTATTCCCCTCTCCAACAGCTTCTTCAATCTCACGCATGTCGCTGCTTTCACCGCTAATTCCAATTAATCCACTATGCTTATTAAGAAGAGTGTTGGCCTCAGAAAGTGAAAGTCCTTCTTTAGCCATGATGTAAAGAATTACAGAAGGATCCATATCGCCGCTTCTGGTTCCCATGATCAAGCCTTCAAGAGGAGTAAAACCCATAGTAGTATCAACCGATCTTCCACCGTCTACAGCAGCCATCGAACAACCATTACCAAGATGTGCAGTAATTATTTTCAATTCCTCAATTGGTTTACCCAGCATTTTTGCCGCACGTTCGGAAACAAAACGATGAGATGTACCGTGAAATCCATAACGGCGTATTTTATATTTTTTATATAGTTCATAAGGAATACCATACAAGTAAGCTTGCGGCGGCATCTTAATATGAAATGATGTATCGAAAACTCCGACTTGAGGAGTATTCGGCAGATGACTCTTTGCTGCTTGAATACCTTTAATGTTAGGCGGATTATGAAGCGGTGCAAGTTCTATATTATCTTTTAGAGCTTTCATGACAAGATCGGTAATCAAAACTGATCCGGAGAAAGTCTCGCCGCCGTGCACAACGCGGTGACCGACCGCGTCAATTTCATTTTTATCTTTAATGACTCCATGATTTGGTGAAAGTAGTACTGCGACCACATATTCAATAGCGATTGTATGATCAAGTATTTCACCAACAATTTTAATCTTATCTTTTTCATGCGGCTGATGTGTTAAGATGGCGCTCGTCATACCAATACGTTCAACCATCCCTTTTGCCAATGTAATTTTTGCCGTTGTATCTATAAACTGATATTTGATTGACGAACTTCCGCAATTAAGAACCAAAACTTTCATTTCTTCCTCAGAATAATTAGTTGATTATTTTTCCGTCTGCATCATATTTAAAAAATCCTTCGCCGGTTTTCTTGCCTAGTTTTCTTTCCCTTACAAGTTTGCGAAGAATTGGACAAGGACGATAGCGGGGTTCTCCTAAAGTAGTCCATAAAGTTTCCATCCACGCCAGAACTTCATCAAGTCCCATCGAGTCAGCCATTTCAAGTGGACCTGTATTAAAGTTGTAGCCAAGCCGCATTGCAGTATCAATATCTTTTGCGCTTGCAAGCCCTTCAAGAAGAATATGCATCGCTTCATTGAGAAGAGGAACTATCGCACGCGTTGTTACAAATCCGGGATATTCATAAACTTCAACAGCGGTTTTACCGATGCGTGCTGCAAATTTTTTGCTAACTTCAACTGTTTTATCGGATGTATCTAACGCACGTACTAATTCAACTAACGGAACTTTTGGTACCGGATTTAAGAAATGCATTCCGATAATTTTGTCGCGGCGTTTTGTTACTTCGGCAATTTTGGTCAAACTAAGAGTGGAGGTGTTTGAGACAAAAATTGTTTCGGGTTTTGCAATCGCATCAAGTTCTTTAAATATTTTTTTCTTTAGATCATAATTCTCATCAACAGCTTCAATAACCAGATCGCATTCCGGAATTTCGTTCATGTCGATTGTCCATTTGATTCTGCTAAGAACAGATTTTAATTCACTCTGAGTCATTGCCCAGCGGGCAATCTCTCGTTCCATCGAAACTTTCAGACTTTCCTTTGCTTTCGCAATCTGCTCTTCATCCCGTTCTACTAGAAGAACATCAAGCCCGGCATTAGCAATTGTTTGAGCAATTCCTTGTCCCATCACTCCGGCGCCTATAATGGCTACATAATCGATTCTTCCTGTCCCCTCGATTTTGGATGATTCACCGAGCAAATCTTCTAATTTCAATTTTTCTTCTGCCATTCTTTTTTCTCTGTTTTTTTATTAAGTGCTAAATTTTACATGTAAAGATACCTAAAAACCAAAATAGAAACTTTAATGCGCAACAATTATACCAGAGAATAACTTTGAAAAGAGGTAAGAATGAGACGGGTAAATTAATTTTTATCAAAAATAAAAATTATCCAAGCAACAATGAGAATAACCAGGCGACGTTAAATTTTAAATAATCCCTCTACGGAACCGAATTAGTGCATAGGAATTAATCAAGAATGCAATGGCAAGAAGAATCAAAACGTTCTCGGCAATTCCAGAAAAGTTTGAATGACGCCATAATACTTGTAGAAATCCTTCCATTGACCAGTAAGTTAAAGTCCCTTTGGAGATAACTTGCATCCAGTCCGGTAAAAAAGAAGTTGGAAACCAAGAACCGCCAAGAGCAGACATCACTAAAATAAGAAGTGTTGAAATTCCGTTGGCTTGGCTATAGGTAGTACTGATTGATGTAATCAGCATTCCGAATGAAACGGCAGCCGCAGCCGATGCAATAATCAATATTAATAAGTTTCCAAAATTTGCAAATATTTCCACACCAAAAAGTGCCCATGAAAAGATGAACATTACTAGCAATTGAATTACGCCAAGAATAATTGCGTAGATATATTTACTCCAAAGTATATGCGCACGAGTAACCGGCATACAGAGCAGACGCTTAAGGGTTCCTTCATTTTTTTCTTCAAAGATTGAAGTTGCGGCTCCAGTCAGCGAAAAGAGAAGGAACATCATTGCCCAGCCGCCTACAGAACGGGTTAAACCCGGATTTGTTATTTTTTTACCAACAAGCTGCTCGCTATCAAATTTGATTACATTTGACATGAAATTTACTTCACTGCTTGTATCTTTTGAACTCGAGAATAAAGAAGCCGAATCAATTTGAGTCCATTTCTTCATAAACGAATCCGGTGATTCACCGTAAAATTGATGCACTACATTGCTAATTCCTTTCATGAAACGCGAGGTACTGTCTTTACCAAGATATGAGATTGATCTTCTTTGAAGAAGTATCGGTATCATTTTAGGAATAGCCGTAAAAATTAACTGCTGCATATTTCCTTGAATGATATTGGATTCGATTTCATTTTTGGGATCGTAATAGAATTTAAATTTAATTGCAGTTGAAGTATCCGTGAAGAAATCTTTTGGCATTACAACAGCGGCGGATATTTTTCCTGTACGCACCCACTCTTTTGCTGTTTCTTCATCAAATTTGATCGAGTCTTTTCCGTTTTCAGCAACATAAGTTTTTACCGGCAAGAGTGCTTTGGAAGAATCCAATTTTGTCTCGAACAGTTTTGCAACAATTGAATTGCTTTCATTTACCAATATCAAACTTGCCTTACCGCGTGTTCCTCCATCACCGCCGAAAATATTTCCAAAAATTATTATCAATACCATCGGAACAAGGAAGGTTAGAATTACTGCACGTTTATCGTTTAAAAATCTTGCGGCATCTTTTTGAACTAATCGGATTATCGTTCTCAATCTCTCAAACTCCTTCCGGTTAAATTTAGAAACACGTCTTCAAGAGTAGCGCGGCTGATCTGGATAAAATCGTTCGGTATTCCTATTTCTTCCAGCTTACCAAAAATTTTTGAATTTTTCTCATATCCATCTTTCGGCATCAATTCAAAGTAAAAATCGAATTCATTTACCAGTCCCATCTCGCGGAGTGCCGAAAGTTTGTTTTGCGTTAGAGCAGTTTTTTGAATTTTTATTGTGTCTTTCCTATTGAGAAGGTTGATCAATTCAACCAATGTTCCAATTGCAATAATATTTCCGTGATCAATTATTGCAAGGCGTGAGCAGAGCCGTTCCGCTTCTTCCATGTAATGTGTTGTATAAACTATTGTTTTACCGGATTTATTTAACTCACTGAGCATATCAAAGATTGCATTTCTGGATTGAGGATCTACGCCAACAGTCGGTTCATCGCATAACACAATTTCCGGATCGTGAAGTAAACTTGCAGCAAGATTCAGTCTGCGCTTCATCCCGCCGGAAAATTCCTTTACCTGATCTTTCTTTCTATCTTTTAGCTGAACCAGGTCAAGTACATATTCAATTTTGCTCTCAAGTTTTTTTGAAGTAATACCGTACAATTCGCCGAATATTTTCAAGTTTTTATATGCGCTTAGTTCAAGATAAAGCGAGACTTCTTGCGGAACGTATCCAATCTTTTTACGCAACTGAATATTTTGTGAAGAGATTTTTTCTTCACCGATATAAACTTGCCCGCTATCTGCTTCAAGATAACCGATGATAATATTCATCAAAGTAGATTTGCCGGCACCATTCGGTCCAAGAAGTCCAAAAAACTCACCTTTCGGAATAGTTAGACTAACGTTGTTAAGGGCATTGATGTTTTCAAAGTTTTTTATGATATGATTGATTTTAAGCATATTTAATCAACTATTTTTATTTTGGCTTAAAGATAATTGCTTATGTTAATAGATCAAACAAAAATTAATATTGATGCGCTCTAAAGAAATTCTGCAAAAATTTTTTGGTTATACCGAGTTTAAACCGGCTCAAGAAGAAATAATTAGTACAATTCTAAATGGTGAAAGCGTACTTACTATTCTTCCTACCGGCGGCGGTAAATCACTATGTTATCAAATTCCCGCACTTATGTCCCCCGGTTTTTCAATTGTTATTTCTCCTCTAATTGCTTTGATGAAAGATCAAGTGGATTCGATCAACAAAATTGAGACTGTTGCGGCATTCATTAACAGTTCATTAGACTCACATGAGATAGAGAAAGTTTTGCAAAGTTTGGCAAACGGGAAAATAAAGATCTTATATGTTTCGCCTGAAAAAATTTCTAATAGATATTTTGCCGAGCGATTAAAATCGCTTAGACCTTCCAATCTATTTGTCGATGAAGCACATTGTATCAGCGAGTGGGGACACAATTTTAGACCAAGCTATAGGAAGATTAAAGAGTTTGTAGAATTTATCGGACTAAATAATGTTTCTTCTTTCACGGCAACTGCAACCGAAGATGTAAGGAAAGATATTATTGATCAACTTGGATTGAAGAATCCCAAAGTTTTTGTACGCGGATTTGAAAGAGAAAATTTTCATTTAAATGTTATTCACACTCAACACAAAAAAGAAAAAGTTGCAGAGTTGTTGAAAGGAAGAAAAGAACCAGCAATAATCTACACCGCAACTAGGAAATCTGCCGAGGAAGTCAGTGAATTCTTAAGGAGCAACCGGATTGATTGTACGTACTATCATGCGGGACTTGCTGCTGAACTCCGCAGAATGATTCAAGATGATTTTTTATCCGGCAGGGTTAAAGTGATTGCTGCAACGAATGCATTCGGAATGGGAATAGACAAAAGCGACATTCGTACTATTTTCCACTATAACATGCCCGGCACAATAGAAAATTATTATCAAGAAATAGGGAGAGCGGGACGGGACGGGAAAGATGCATCGATTTATTTATTATATGATGAACGCGACAAATTAATTCAGGAATATTTTATTGCAAGTTCGAGTCCATCCCGCCAGCAGATTGAAGATGTGTATCAATTGATTTGCAATTCCGGTAAGGTTGCCGTTGGAAACATTCCGGATAAGGAAATCCCGCTAGATAAGAATTTTCTTTCTCTGCTTGCGGTAAAAAAAATAAACCATGCACTAACTAACGCTTCTATCAAAATTCTAGAAGAGTCAGGTTACATACGCCACAGATCGGATTTTGAGAATAAACATTACGGACAATTTCTTCTTGAGCCGAACCGTCTTAACCAATTTGCCAAGAGTTTTACCGATGCGGAATTAAAAGATCTGATTCTTCTTCTCGCACGTGAATATGGAAGTAAAATTTTTAATACGAAAACACAAATTGGGGTTGACAAATTATCTCGACTTCTGGAGATTTCCGAGGATTCAATCATTGATCTTCTGCAAACATTGGGCAGAGCCGGGATTTTTTCTTATGATATTCCGTCACTATTCCCTTCTGTTAAATTGATTACACCCCGAATTGAAGCGAAGTATATTCAGCTCAATCTTGAAAAAGCCAGAATGCTTACCGAACATGCTAAGTCAAAACTTGATAAGATGGTTCGTTATGCCTTTACGGATCAATGCCGATTTAATTACATTCTTGAATATTTTGGTCAGTTCGATACAAATTACAAATGCGGTAAATGTGATGTTTGTACCGGTTCCATTCAAGCTTCAGCAACAACTCTGGAATATTTGGAAGAGATAATTCTGCAGACAATTCACGAGTCAAAAAAACCGATTAAAAAGAAGAACTTAATTCAGATTCTTACCGGTAAAACTGATTTAGCTTCATTGAAAAAGTTTACGACTTTCAACACATGCACACATTTTAGAAAAGATGAAATAGAAATTTCAATTTCTAAACTTGTTAATTCTAAATTGATTCACAGTATAAATGATGTTTTATCCCTCACGGATATAGGCATAAGTAATTTTTTAATACCTGAAGAAGAAGTCGCCTCCAATGCGGGAGTTGGTGAATATGAAGAAGAACTCAAACTATTTAATCTCCTTAGGCAGATAAGAAAAGAAGCAGCAGATAAATTTGGTCAGAATGCCAACCTAATTTGTTCCGATGATATTTTGCGAGAAGTTGTCAGACTTAAACCAAGTACACATTCCGGCTTGCTAAATGTTGAAGGATTTAGCCAGCGTATGTTTAACAAAATTGGTGATGATTTTTTAAATGTCCTTAAAATATTCGGTGACTCTAAAAACTTGACTGATATGATGAAGCAAAAAAAGCTTCCAGAAAATATATTAAAAGTTCTTGAACTCGTTCAGAAAAAATATTCATTAGCCGATATTGCCTCACTAACAAAACTACCGGAGTCTATTGTTTCAACTCAGATTGAGACCTTAATAGAAATGCAGCCTAATCTGGAAGTTGACTTTCTTTTTGACAAGAACGAATTGAAAGAGATAAATAAAATTATTAGTGAAGGCACAACTGATTTAAAATTATTAAGGGAGGCGTTCAGCAATAAAATCAGTTATGCAAAATTGAGAATTGCTGTTGCAAAACGAAGGGTTAATTAATTGTATTATTCTTTTTTAGATCGTTTAAGTAATCGTTTGCTTTCTTAAAAAAGTCAGCCCATTTTACTTTATCATCGGAATATTTTTCGAGTTCCGCCTCAAAATCTTTTTTAGTTATTTTATATTTATTAAAAATCGATTCTTTATGAATGCGCAATGAATCGGCATTGGCGGAATATGTCTCGGCTGCAATTATGTTCTCCACATAAACTTTCACTAAAACTTCTTCCGGAATCTTCTCACTGCTGCAAGCGAAAGCTAAGATGAAAAGCGAAAGAAATATTAATGCCAAATTATTTTTTCTTGCTGGCTTCAAATAAAATTTTCTTTTCACGGTCAGATAATTTTTGGTATCCGCTCTGGCTAATCTTATCAAGTATTTTATCAATTTCCTCTTGAGAAACGGTCTCGTCTTCTTTCCGGCTATCATTTATATCATAAAACTTTGCATCTTCAACATCGGCCTGTTTAAACGGATTTTTCCGGAAAGCTTTTTGGAAACCGCCTGCAGAAAAGTTATTACTAGATTTTTTAAAAGAGCTAAAAATATTTTTTTTACTAAATTCATTTTTGCGGTTAATTAGAATTAGAATGACACCGGTTATAGCGCCACCGATATGAGCTAAATGTGCTACTACGCTTTGATTTCCAACCGACATGAATTCTATAACAACCAAAATCGCCATTAAATATTTTGTCTTTATCGGAATCAAAAAGTATATGAACACATAGCGGTCCGGGAAGTACATGGCAAATGCAATCATAACTCCAAAAACAGCTCCGGAAGCCCCAATTGTTGGTCCTGTCACTTCAGATAGCATTGGGGGAAGTATTATTTGAAATAGGCCCGCACCTAATCCGCATGCTAAATAAAAAATTAAGAACTTTTTGGAACCCATTATATGTTCAATTTCCATTCCGAACATCCAGAGCATAAACATATTAAAAAATATGTGGGTAAGATTAGCATGCATAAATTGATATGTTATCAATTGCCACGGATAAAAATTCGCTGGTATCGCACCCATTATTCGTCCAAAATTATCTAAAATTGGTACCATACCATTACTTAATTGGATTAAACCAAAATACTTAGTGATAATATCTCCATAAGTCACTGGTTGTCCTGCGGAGAAATAACCGTATACAAACATTTGTGAAATTATTTGTATGAAATAAACCACACCATTCGTAATTAATAAATATTTCAATACAGGCGGAAAGAAGCTGAAGCCGCTCATTCCGGATGGTCGGTAATAATCTCTTGAATCTAATCCCATTTATATTCCAATTAAATTTATAATCATTTTTTTCAGTTGCGGAAACATACGCAATTATGAATAGAATAAGAGCAAGATTATGATTAAGATAAAGAACAAGAATATATCTTTCTCTTAAAAACATCTAACAAAATCCAACATTTGTCCTTGCGAGCGAAGCGAAGCAAACTATAGTTAGCTTTTTGTCTAAATTAAGATTGCTTCGTTATTTTCCCGAAAGGGATCCCTTAGGGACATTCCTCGCAATGACCATCAAGAAATAATATTTCAGAAGTCTATCTAATTATTTATCATCATTTAATGCTTCAACGCCGGGTAAAATTTTTCCCTCAAGAAATTCTAAGGAAGCACCGCCTCCTGTTGAAACGTGAGAAACTTTATCATCAAGTCCGGCTTTTTTAATTGCAGCAGCAGAATCACCGCCGCCAATAATTGTTATAGACCCATTTTTGGTTGCTTCTGCTAAAGCTCCGGCAATCTCATCAGTCCCATTCGCAAAATTATCAAATTCAAAAACTCCCATCGGTCCATTCCAAATAATTGTCTTGCTGGAAAGAATTATTTTTTTGAATTCTTCAATTGTCTTCGGTCCAATATCTAAACCCATTTTGTCTGATGGAATTTTATCCGCATCAACTACAGTTGAAAGAGATTCATTCTTAAATTCAGCGGCAACTAAATTATCTTTTGGTAACAATACTTTTGCTTTGGAAGTTTTAAATTTTTCCAGCATCTGTTTAGCAAGATCAACTTTTTCTGCTTCAAGAAGAGAAGATCCAATTTCATATCCCAATGCTTTATAAAAAGTATAAGCCATTCCGCCGCCGATTAAAAGATTATCCACTTTCGGAAGTAGATTATCTATTACATCAATCTTACCGGAGATTTTAGACCCGCCGAGAATTGCAGTGAATGGACGAACCGGATTTGCAATAGCTTCTCCAAGATAGTCTAACTCTTTCTGCATCAAATATCCCGCAGCGCAAATTTTAATATACTTGGTTACACCCTCGGTGGATGCATGCGCACGGTGTGCACTGCCAAAAGCATCATTAATATAAACATCACCAAGTTCGGCAAGCTGTTGGGCAAATTCAGGAACATTTTTTTCTTCTTCAGGATGAAATCGTAAATTTTCCAGAAGCAATACTTGACCGTCTTGCAGCGAATTAACAATTGCTTTTACCTGATCGCCAATACAATCAGGCGCAAATTTCACATCCATATCGAGCAATTCACCAAGACGAACAGCCACCGGTTTCAAACTATATTTTGGATTCGGACCTCCCTTTGGTCTTCCAAGATGGCTCATCAAAATACAACGTCCGCCGTCACCAATGATTTTTTTGATAGTCGGCAAAGCAGATGTAATTCTAATATCATCGGTAATTTTCAAATTCTCATCGAGCGGGACATTAAAATCGACCCGGACAAGAACACGCTTTCCTTTCAAACCAACTTTGTCAATACTCATTTTTTTCATTTTAATCCTCCACTGCAAATACAAAATTCCTAAAAAAAAGACGCAGCCAAAACATTATGGTCTGCGTCTTGGCTAAAATGCTTAATGCAATTATTTAATCATTTTTAATAATAGATCAACTACACGGCATGAATAACCCCATTCGTTATCATACCATGAAACAACTTTAAAAAATCTTTTCTCGCCTTTCAAATTGTTACCTACGGTCGCTAATGAATCATAGATGGAAGATCTTTCATCATGAACAAAATCTGTTGAAACAACTTCCTCATTACAATAACCGAGAATTCCTTTTAAATAAGTTTCAGAAGCTTTTTTCATAAGCTTATCAATTTCTTCAATTGATGTATCTTTTTCTGAACGGAAAGTCAGATCAACAACAGATACATCGGCTGTTGGAACACGGAACGACATACCGGTAAGTTTGCCTTTTGTTTGAGGTAAAACTTCGCCAACGGCTTTTGCTGCGCCTGTGCTTGATGGGATAATATTAATTGCGGCAGCACGGCCCCCTCTCCAATCTTTTTTCGATGGTCCGTCAACAGTCTTTTGAGTTGCAGTATAAGAATGAATCGTAGTCATCAAACCACTTTCGATACCGATCCCTTCTTTCAAAAGAACATAAACGACCGGGGCTAAACAATTTGTTGTGCAGGAAGCATTGGAAACAATAGTATGCTTTGCTGCATCATATTCATTATCGTTGACACCCATAACCAATGTTTTAACATCGCCTTTACCGGGGGCTGAAATTAATACTCTTTTTGCACCTGCAGCAATGTGTCCCTTTGCTTTTTCTGAATCTGTGAATAATCCCGTAGATTCAATTACGATATCAACACCCAGATCTTTCCACGGTAATTGTGACGGATCTTTCTGCGCCATAACGCATTTGATCTTATTACCATTTACAACTAGAACATCGTCTGCTTCAACAGCGGTAGAACTTTTTTCACTTCCGATTGTTCCTTTAAATTTTCCATGAACAGAATCGTATTTCAACTGATAAGCAAAATATTTCGCATCCGTACTTACATCAACAACAGCAACCACATCGACATCCTTTCCGAGATGACCCTTATCTGCCAATACGTTGATAATTTGTCTTCCGATTCTTCCAAATCCATTAATACCGATTTTTACAGCCATTTTAGTACTCCTTCAATACATTAGAATAAATTCGGGTGTAAATATAGTTAAACGAGTTTGAAGTTTCAATTTAAGAATAGGAGATAAATAATTTTAAGATAATGATTGTTGATTTGATTTGAAAAATTTATCTTGAGTATGTGACTAAGAAAACTATTAGCAAAAAACAATCACAATTATTTTGAGAGTAAAAATGGAATCGCCAAAGTTTTTGTCATCCGTTCCAATTTTTTCCGAACTTCCTGATGAAGCTCTCGATAAGATCGAGAAGACAGGCTCTCGTAAAAATTTCAAAAAAAATGAAGTAATTTTGATGGAAGAAGAATCCGGCACAGCCCTTTTTGTAATTGTTACAGGAAAAGTTAAAGTTGCCAGATCGAGTAATGACGGCCGTGAAGTAATTCTTACAATCCTTACTGAAAGCGATTTCTTCGGTGAGATGGCAATACTGGACGGATTAACACGTTCGGCTACAGTAGTTGCGACAGAAGACACTGAACTTTTTATGTTACAGAGAAACGATTTTATGAATCTGCTTCACGAACATCCCGAGATTTCAATTGTACTACTGCAGGAACTCACAAGAAGATTGCGTGCGGCAGATATGAAAATTAAAGCACTTTCATTGAAAGACGCTGAAGGTAAAGTTGCCTCTGTCCTACTTCAATTGGCCGATGAAGTCGGAAAGATTAAACAAGGTAAAGTTGAAATCGATAAGCTTCCTTTGCAACAAGATTTAGCAAATATGGCAGGAACATCAAGAGAGACAATTTCTAGAACTTTACATTCCTTTGCTAAAAAAGGATTGATCGAATTGGAAGGTTCAAAATTGAGAATCCTGGATTATGAAAAATTCAAAGGAATGTTTATCTAAACGATGTCTCTTAAAATAGATCTTCACACACACACAAACTATTCGGATGGTATTTTTACACCGGCGGAGTTAGTACAAAAAGCTCATAAGTGCGGTCTTGATATTATTAGTATTACCGATCATGACAGTATAAACGGAATAAAAGAAGCTGTTGAATGCGCAAAAGATTTAGGAATTGAAATTATTCCCGGTATGGAAATCAGCACTGATGTTGATGAAAAAGAAGTTCATCTTCTTGCTTATTTTATTGACATTGAAAATGAGGAACTTCTAAAATATCTTAGTTTCTTTAGAGATGAACGGATGCACCGCGCGAAAAGAATGGTGCAAAAATTAAAGGGCCTTGGTTTGAAAATCACAATGGATGATGTTATTGACCACGCACAAAATTGTGCCATCGGGAGACCGCATATAGCATATACAATGATTGAGCTTGGCTTGATTAAAAACTATAATGAAGCATTCGAAAAATATATCGGAGATTATGGCCCTGCATTTGAGAGGAAAATTCACGTATCTTCGCAGAGTGCTCTTAAACTAATTAGCGATGCAGGCGGATTATCGTTCATAGCGCATCCCGGATATATGAAAGAAAATCTTTTACTGAATTTGATTAAAGCGGGAATTGATGGAATTGAATGTACACATCCGAGTCATAGTGAAAACCAAGTACAATTTTACCGCGGAATAGTGAATCAATATTGTTTGTTGGAATCGGGCGGTTCGGATTTTCACGGCGGTAAGAAATTAGATGAAGAAACTCTTGGTAAATTTACGCTCGGTCAAAACCAGTTTGAAGCAATGAAAAAAATGATTCAAAAACACAACGCATAAATTATCTCACCAAAGACAGAGACGCATGAAATAATTTTCTACTTTTTGTTCAATTTGAAAAGAGTAAATTTGCTGTGCGTCTTTAAACAAACATTTTTTAAAAAATCATTAGAGGAATTCATGCGGACAATTAAAATCTGCTTGATTGTCATTGTATTCAGCAATTCTATTTTTGCTCAAGCTGTAGGACAATGGAAAATTTATTCTGATATGAAAAGTATTAACGACGCGGTGGTTACTTCATCCGGAGTATGGGCTGCAACTCAAGGTGCTGCTTTCAAATTCAATTCTGCCGACAGTAGCTTTTCGGTCTTAACTAAAGCCGATGGATTGAACAGTCAGGCACTTACTGCAATCGCTGTTGATAATAAAGATAGAATTTGGATTGGCTCGCAAGAGGGATATATCAATATACTTGATACGAAAGACAATTCACTCCAAAAAATAATTGATATTTCTAATTCCAATAAAACTCTAAAACAGATCAATGGAATTCTCGTCAAAGGTGATTCTGTTTACGTATCATTCGATTTCGGTTTAGCAATTATCGACGCCAAAACAATCTCTTTTATTGATTCATTTTTAAAACTGGGTAATTTCCCAGCAGAATCGAAAGTGATAAGTACTTATAAATCAACTTTGGTTTATGCCGTAACTCAATACGGAGTTGCGATACAAAAAGCGGGTGCTCAAAATCTTTCTGTTCCGGAATCATGGGATACATATTATCTCTCATCGTTTTTACCAAGTTTCCCATCTCCTTCAGCTAGCCGAGTTCTTGAATTTAACGGACAGATTTTACTTGCAACTTCACGTGGAGTATTTCAATTAATTAATAAATCATGGCAACCTAGTGCGTTTCAAGAAAGTAACGTAAGTGATATGGTAGTCTCTGGCAATTCGCTTTTCGTTATTACACCGCATGAACTGTATAAATACTCTGCCGGACAATCAACTTTACTTTATCAGAACAGTGCTGCAACATTTAATACTATTAAAGTTGCCGCGGATCAAACAATTTACATTTCATCTACACAAGGACTAATTGAGATTAAAAACAGTAAAGTACGCACATTATATCCTAATGGTCCGGCTGGCAATTTATTTGTGAATCTTTCTGTCGATCCAAGCGGAAATTTGTGGGTTGCAACGGGAAAGAATAATACCGGAAAAGGATTTTTCAAATTTGACGGTAGTGTTTGGAAGGTTTTTGATAGAACTAACTATCCAATACTTCCTTCAAACGATTACTATAATGTTTATGCGGCACCCGATTCTTCAATATATTTGTGCAATTGGGGTAATGGTTTAGCAATACTGAAGAATGAAAAAATAGATACGATTACCACTTACAACAGTACATTAGTCGGATATTATAAGAACCCTCTTTATCTAGCTGTACCAGATTGCAAAACAGATTCAAAAGGAAACTTATGGATTCTAAACACTCAATCAGCATCGCAAAAACCGTTAAGTGTTTTAACAAAGCAGAATAACTGGATTAACTTTTCATTTTCAAATCCGCAACTGACCCAAGGCGATAATGTAGAGAAACTAGTAATTGATCAATATGATACCAAATGGTTTACAGTAACGGTTACTGGTAGCAGATTTGGCTTATATTATTTTAACGAGAATAAAACACTTGATGATCTAACCAATGACACTCAAGGATTTTTAAATTCGGCAAATGGTTTATTGAGCGATCTAATTACCGCGCTTGCTATAGATCAGCGAGGTTATTTGTGGGTAGGAACAAATGTTGGATTAAATGTAATCATAGATCCTTCTAAACCAAAAGTAACAAGCAATCTTGGATTGGCATTGCGCAATCAAACTGTAACATGTATTGCTATCGATCCTCTAGATCAAAAATGGATTGGGACAACTCAAGGTGTTTTCGTCTTATCTTCTGATGGGATTCAACTTCTCCATCAATACGATTCAAATAATTCACCTTTACCAAATGATGAAATAAAGAGTATTGCTTTCGACGCAAAAAATGGAATTGCTTACATAGGAACAGATTTTGGTTTGGCAGCTCTTCAGACATCATCAATTCAACCTTTACAAAGTTTTAGTGAGATATTTGTTTACCCAAATCCGTTCATTCTTAATGATGGTACAACTTCTCTTACAATAGATGGACTTATCGGAAACAGCAGCATCAAAATATTTTCAATCAGCGGTAAATTAATTAATGAATTTGATTCTCCCGGCGGAAAGATTGCATTTTGGGATGGGAAAGATCTGAACGGTAATCCGGTTCCTACAGGAATTTATATAATTGCTGCTTATGATCAGGAAGCAAATAATGTAAAGACTTCCAAAGTTGCCGTAGTTAGGAAATAGATTACATGACTCAGCAAACCGCATTAGGATATTCGGAATAAGATGATTGATATAAAAAATCTTTCAATTCAATTTACAGGACTAAATTTATTTGAGGATGTTAATCTCAGAATAAGTAAGCACGATAAAATTGCTCTTGTCGGTTCAAATGGAACCGGCAAATCAACTCTATTAAAACTACTTTATGGAATTGAAAGACCGGAGACGGGTGAAATCTTCAGACAAAAAGGAATCCGAATCGGGTATCTTCAACAAGATTTAATATCATCAAAGGGGCAAACATTATTTGCGGAAGT
Source organism: Ignavibacteriales bacterium (assembly GCA_026390795.1). Taxonomy (NCBI): domain Bacteria; kingdom Pseudomonadati; phylum Ignavibacteriota; class Ignavibacteria; order Ignavibacteriales; species Ignavibacteriales bacterium. The sequence goes on along the minus strand of JAPLFG010000002.1, from coordinate 82,503 downwards.
TAAATCCTCCCTGCCAGATCTTAAATCTTTGGATGAACGTGAAAAAGAAATATTAGAGGGACTTAACACTCCCACCCTCTTGGATGAAGACCGGGAAGAATTAGTTGAAGAGCTCGGCGAAATTCATCACAAGAAAGATGAAATTGATTTTTACTCTGCAGATTCTAAGATTGAAAAAGTACTAGCCGGACTCGGATTTAAGAATAAAGATTTCGCAAGAAGCACCGCTGAGTTTTCCGGCGGGTGGCAGATGCGTATTCAGCTTGCGCAGATTCTTCTGGCAGAAAATGATTTGATTCTTCTTGATGAACCTACTAACCATCTTGATCTTGATACACTAACCTGGCTTGAAGAATTTTTACAAAACTTTAAAGGTTCGTTAGTAATTGTTTCCCATGATAGACATTTTGTGGACAGCGTTACGAACAAAACGCTGGAAGTTTTTGATAAACAGATCGGCTTTTTCCCGGGGAATTATAGCTCCTATCTGAAATTCAAAGACGAACGCGACATTCAACTCCGAGCACAACAAAAAACTCAAGAAAAAAAAATTAAAGAGACGGAAAAATTTATTGAACGATTCCGTTATAAATCTACCAAATCAAAACAAGTTCAAAGCAGAATTAAACAGCTCGAAAAACTAGATTCAATTTCGATTGCTGAAGAAGAGAAAAGAATTGAATTAAGATTTCCGGAACCGCCCAGAAGCGGTGTGGTTCCGGTTGAATTGAAAAATGTTTCCAAATCTTACGCAGAATTAGATGTTTTAAAAAATGTAGACCTATTGATTGAACGTGGAGATAAGATTGCTATTGTTGGACCCAACGGTGCCGGAAAGACAACACTGGCAAAAATCATTGGTGGAAAATTAGAACCATCCAGCGGTGAAATTAATTACGGTCACAACACGATGGTATCTTACTACGAGCAGGAAGTTGCTGACGCATTGAACCCCGAGGATGATCTAATAGATACTCTTGAAGAAATGAATAATGATTTGAGTGTTGGGCACATAAGATCAATTTTAGGTTCATTTCTATTTTCTGGTGATGATGTCTTCAAAAAAGTAAAAGTGCTCTCCGGAGGTGAGAAGAGCCGGGTTGCTCTTGCGCGACTTCTCCTCACGCAAAGTAATCTAATAATTCTCGATGAACCGACAAATCACCTCGATTTTTCTTCAAAAGAAATTTTGAAGCGGGCGCTTGTGGAATTTTCCGGCACTCTTATTATAGTTTCGCACGATATTGATTTTCTCGAATCGATTACTACTAAAGTTTTGGAAATACGCGATCAGCATGTAAAAGTAAATGTAGGCGGGATTGACTATTATCTACAAAAGAAGAAAGAAGAAGAACAGATTGAGATTAACAATAAAACTTCCGAACAAAAGAATACCCGGAAAGACCAAAAAAGGCAAGAAGCAGAAATTCGTCAACAAAAATTTGTTCTAACGAAAGATTTAAAAACAGAGCTTAAACGTTGCGAGAAAGAAATTCAGAAATTGGAAGAATTGAAAATTAAATTGGAATCTGAGCTCATCGATCCGAATATTTTCAGCAATCCTCAACTTGCTAAAGAAAAAAATTTATCGTACGAAAAAACAAAGTCTGGACTGGAGATTCAGTACAACCATTGGACTGAAGTAACGGATCAACTTGAACAGATTGATAAACAATTCGGATTATAAATTCATTAATAAATTATTTTAAGAATTCTTCCGCTAAAGCAACACCGCCGTAAAGAGCCGCATCATCGCCAAGTTTCGTTTCAAAAATTTTTACAATTTTTCCCGCGTCAGTCAGAACAGATTCCTTAAACGCTTTTTCAATCTTTGGCACCATGAATTCGTGCATAGCTTCTATAACACCGCCGCCAAGTACGATGGTATCAATATTAAGTAATGTTGTTATGCTTCCCAGTACGGTTCCTATAGTTACTGCAGCTTTACTTACACATTTTGTTGCCAATGGATCTTCTTTTTTCAATGCATCGGCAAGCGCTTTACTCTTCAATTGTTTTTTAGGCGATTTATATTCTTTCAGAATACTCTTCTTCCCTTTATTCAAGCCTCTTATTATTTCACGCACTATAGCTGTCCTGCTTGCGGTCATTTCAAAAGTTGTCCGGTTTGAAAATGTAGAGAACTCACCTTTAGGCTCGACAATTATATGCCCAATCTCGCCGGCAAAAAATGATGAACCACGGTATAATTTGCCATCGAAAAAGAATGCGCCTCCGATACCGGTACCAACAAAAACGACAAGCATATTTTTTACATCGGCACCTAATTCAAATTTTTTTATTCCAAGACCAGCAAGGTTAACATCGTTTTCGATCAATACCGGGATATTAATTTCTCTGGACAGAGCTTCTTTTATATTAAAATCTTTAATGCCAAGATTCGGTGCATTTCCAATTAATCCGCTGAAAGGATTTACAGTCCCGGGAACTCCAAGACAAAGAGCTTTTACATCATGCTCATTTAATTTATTCTCTTCCAATATTTTTTTTACCGAGTTGGCAATTGACTTAACCAAAAATTCGTTTCCTTTTTCGATATTCGTAGGAATTTTCAAGCGCGATACAATTTCATTATTTACGTTTATTAAGGCGGATAATATTTTTGTCCCGCCAAAATCAACAGAAATGATGTTTTGATCTCCCATGCTTTCTCCGATTTTACAGATTTATATTGTACTCTATCTTAATATTGTAAGAAAAAATTTATAAATTCATGTTGTAATTGAAATAAGTATTGTTGAAGAGTAACAATTAGAGGTCTCTGATAAATTATTCTTTAGCATCAGTCATCCAAACGGAAGTGGGAATCCAATGTAATTTTAAGAGATTCCCGTTTACACGAGAATGACAATTTGAATATTTCAGATCTCTCAATTAATATTTTTTCACTTGCAAGATAGCAATTTCTAATTATCAAGGAAGATAGAATGTATATAAATTTTTATGATATCCCGGCGCATCAAAATCTTTTTCTCGATTATTTGCACGAATTTGAAAACGTTGAACGGTTTTATGGGAAAAATTTTAGAGCTGTTGATCAGTATCTTCCACTCTTTGAGAAATTAGCTGAAAGAGAAAGACCGCATCGTGAATTAGTTCATGATATAATTAAATCGCAGTACCATGCTCAGACGCCGTCAAAAAAGACCTTACAAAATATTGAACTGCTTACTTCGAAAAAGACCATTGCGGTTGTTACAGGGCAGCAGCTTGGTATTTTTGGCGGTCCTCTTTACACAATTTACAAATCAATTACAGCAATCAAACTTTGCAGTTACCTTAAAGAAATTTATGATGATTATAATTTCGTACCGATTTTCTGGCTCGAGGGTGACGATCATGATTACGATGAAGCAAGAAATTTTTCGCTTCTTAATAATGAAAACCAAATAGTCAATTTAAAATATGACGACGGTCAACTTGAAGAAGTAAACAGAGGCGCAATTGGATTATTGAAGTTCAATCAGAATTTAGAAAATGTTTTCACAGAATTAAATGCCGGATTACGCCAGACGGAATTCAAAGCTCCTCTTCTTGAGTTACTAAATTCTATTTACCAACCTGATAAAACTTTTCTCGAATCATTCCGTGAATTGATGATAAAACTTTTTGATGACTACGGCTTAATAGTCTTTAATCCTATAGACCATGCAGTCAAAAAAATTCTTTCACCGCTCTTCGCTAAAGAGATTTGTGAATTCGGGAATCATACCGGCTTGCTGGTTGAACGAAGCGCTGAACTTGAAGAAGTTTATCATGCACAGGTAAAAGTAAAACCGATCAATTTATTTTATGTTGAAGAGAAGGAACGCCTATCGATCGAACCGACCGATACGGGTGAATATAGATTGAAAGGTAAACGTAAAAAATTTACTCAAGAAGAATTACTTTTACAGCTTGAGGCTTCTCCTGAAAAATTCAGTCCTAATGTATTACTTAGACCAATATGCCAGGATTTTCTTTTTCCCACTGCCTTTTATGTCGGAGGACCTGGCGAGATAAGTTACTTTGCACAAGTTTCTCCGCTGTATAAGATTTATGATCTCGAAGAACCGTTTATCTACCCGCGTTCATCTGCAACAATAGTAGAAAAAGGCGTTCAGACTATCCTAGAAAAAAACAATTTACAATACGTTGATATTTTCACAGAAGAAGAAGCTCTAATTCAAAAAATTGTTGCAGCATCTTCAGAAATAAATCTGGAAACTCTTTTCCAAAATTCTTTCGATGAAATAAATAGTTCGATGAATCAGCTTCAGCACATTTTGCCTTTGATAGATAAAACTCTTGGCGATTTGACGCAAAAATCGAAACAGCGGATTGACGAGACATTAAATTATTTGAAAGCGAAAGCGCTGGAATCCGAGAAAAGAAAATACGATTCAACAATACGGCAGGTAAGCAAAGTCCGGAATGTTCTTTTCCCTAACAGTAATCTTCAAGAGCGTGAATTGAACTGGATCTATTTTGCAAATAAATACGGAATAGATATTATCGAGTGGATCTTCAATGAACTTGCAATCAACAAGTTCGAACATCAAATATTAGAAATGTAATTTTGAGTGGAACGATTATGGAGGAAAGAATTTAGATTATTGATGACGAAGTTTATTTATCTGAGCCACAAATTGCGGGTTTGAAACTGCAACTGCTTCAAAATCATTTACATTTCCGCCATTCTTCATTAGCATACTCATCACTCCAAAAACCATTGCAATTCTATGATCACCATAACTTTCAAACGTTACATTTTTATCAGAAACTTTGCCGCCTAATTCAAAACCGTCTTCGAATTCCGAAATTGTTAATCCCGCTTTCGCAAAATTTTGACAGAGAGATTTGATCCTATCTGATTCTTTAACACGTAGTTCCTTTGCACCGGATATTCTAAAATTACCTTCGGCATGAACACCGGCTACAGAAAGAATTGGTATCTCATCAATTATGTTGGAAATTATTGCTTCAGTTATCGAAATATTTTTCAAATTACTAGATTTAACCCGGAGATCACCAACCATCTCCCCTTTTATTTCGCTCAAATTTCCTACTTTAATGCTGCCGCCCATTTGTTTTAGTACCTCAATAACACCGGTCCGAGTCTCGTTGAGTGACACATTTTTAATCATGATCTCAGAATTTCTAGTGAGTAAAGCCAGAACGATAAAAAATGATGCGCTTGAAATATCGGATGGGACAGTTATTTCAAATGGTTGAGGATAATTTTTTTTTGAAACAAATATTTTTGTTCCATCAGAATCTTTTTCTGTTTTCAAACCGAGAAGTTTTTCTGTGTGATTTCTGGTTGAAACCAGTTCAGTAATTATCGATTCTTCATCAATATGGATTGCGCATAAGATCATCGCACTTTTGACCTGTGCGCTTGCGACCTGCAGTTTGTAGTTAACTGCCTTAATATTAGAAGACGGACTGATATGAATCGGCATTACACCATCTTCACCGATGGAAATATCCGCTCCCATCATTCTTAGTGGTTCAACAATCCTTTTCATTGGTCTTTTGGAAAGAGAGTCATCTCCGGTAATAACCGATTTAAAATTCTGAGCCGATAATATTCCGCTGATTAAACGGGCAGTAGTTCCGGAATTTCCGGCATATAAATTACTTTCCGGTTTTGAAAATCCTTTAAAACCTTTTCCTGCTACTTTTATTGAATCATTTACAAACTCAAATTTAGAACCTAGTTTTTCAAAACAACTCATTGTGGAACGGACATCTTCAGAATCGGAACAATTACGAATTATAGATGCACCTTTTGTCATAGCTGCAAACATTACTGCCCGATGTGAAATTGATTTATCACCACGAAGCTCTAATTCGCCTCGGATACTTTCTATCTTTTCAAATTTTTGGATCATTTTTCGCACCACCGATCAATTAGAGCATCAAGTTCGTTTTTTTCAAGTTCGCTCTTTTCATACATATTTTTTATTACCCGCTGACGTTGTGCTTCATACAAAGTTACAGCCGCGGCAACCGATACATTCAAACTCTGGATCATTCCTCTCATCGGTATATAAAAAGTTTCATCTGCAAATTTTTCAGCTTCAGAAGAAACACCGCGTTTCTCATTCCCAAATACAAGCGCAATTTTTTGAGTCAGATCAATGTCATAAATATTCAAGGCATTTTTATTAAGCATGCTTGCATAAACTTTGAATCCTTGCGCCCGCAATTGGTCATAGCAATTCTTTGTGTCATTATATTTTTGAACATCGATCCATTTATTGGCAGATGATGAGGAAGTTTTACTTATGCGTGGGAACGATTCAAAAGTGTATAGCAAATTTATTTTCGGAACGCCGACGGCATCGCAAGTTCTAAATATTGCGCTGACGTTGTGCGGGTCATGAATGTTTTCCATTACTACCTGTAGAGAAAATTGTCTTGCAGCAGCAGTAGAAATAATTTTTTGGAGCCGTTCGTCTGTCTTAAATTTTCTCATCACTTATCAAAAATAATTTTGTAGACAGTTAAAGGATGTTCTTTGCGGGCGCGGTCAATAATCATTTTTTTATCGGATGGACTTTGCAAATAAAATTTCAGCAATTCCACGATTTTGTCAATTACTTCATCTTCGGTATGAGCCCAGCTTTCGCATCCTTTGATTGAAGGCACTTCGGCTGTAAATCCGTCATCAGTTTGTATTACATGTAGGTTTAGAACCAAAATATTTTCCTTTTCATTCCGAATTATACAATAATGGAAAAATAGAAATGCCGAAACACCTTCTGTACTATATAACAAAATTTAAATGCTAACGGCTTATTACTAAAAGCTATTTTTAATATCCCCCGGCGGCTACAGCTTCTCCCTTAACAATCTTAACACTTGCACTCGCCCCTATTCTATCAGCTCCGCTGGCAATCATTAATTTGGCATCTTCAGTGGTTCTAATTCCACCGCTTGCTTTAACACCGACGGTCGAGCCAACTACATATCTCATCAGAGCAACATCACCGGCAGTTGCGCCGCCTTTGCTAAATCCGGTGGAGGTTTTTACAAAATCTGCTTTTGCCTCTTTGGCTAAAATGCATGCTTTAATTTTTTCTTCGTCTGTTAGAATCGATGATTCAATAATAACTTTACATATTGCGCCGAATTTTTTGGCTGCAAGAACAACTTGATTTATATCATTGAAGACATAATCATTTTCGCCTTGTTTCAGTCTGCCAATGTTGATTACCATATCAATTTCTTGCGCACCGTTTTTAAGCGCCTGCTCTGCTTCAAAGCGTTTAGTTTCGGTTGTTGTAGCTCCCAAGGGAAATCCTATTACCGTACATACCTTCACCTTAGAACCGCTCAATAAATCTTTACACATCGGGACAAAAGACGGATTTATACAGACGGAAGCAAAACTATATGTGCGTGCTTCTTCACAAAGAGTTTTAATTTCTTTTGGGGTTGCGTCCGGTTTGAGTAAAGTATGGTCAATCATCCGCGCAACATCTTTATCAATATGTTCACCAACTCCAATGCTTGCGGCAATTCTTTCTGCACCGTTGGTAATAATATTCTTAACGGCGGTTCGCTGATCAACGACATTACGTTCCCATCCGGCACATGTTCCGCCGGTACAATAAAAGTCCTGTAATGATTTTTCCATTAGGACTTGCGATACGACTTTTTCGATTATTCCTGAGCTCATTATTTAGTCTAATTTTTGTTTAGTAATTTTTATATATGCAAGAAAAGTATTTTGAAGCAGCATTGCAATTGTCATTGGTCCAACACCTCCTGGTACTGGAGTAATGAACGATGCTTTCTTAAATACGTTTTCATAATCAACATCACCGACAATTTTATAACCTTTGGGCAATGATGGATCTTCAACCCGGTTGATTCCGACATCAATTACAGCAACACCTTCTTTTACCATATCGGCAGTTATAAAATTTGCTTTTCCAATTGCGGCAATTAAAATATCCGCACTTTTGGTATAAATAGAAAGATCTTTTGCGGCTGAATGACAAATTGTTACAACAGCGTTCGCGCCCTCTTTTTTCTGAAGCAGCATATTTGCAACAGGTTTGCCTACGATGTTACTTCTTCCTACAACAACAACATGTTTGCCGCTTGTTTCAATATTGTAACGCTTTATCAATTCAACAATCCCATTTGGTGTACAAGGGTAAAAAGTGTTTTTGCCAATCACTAAATTACCGACACTTATTGGATGAAAACCATCAACATCTTTACTGGGAGAAATTCTCTCAATCACTTTATTTTCATTGATGTGCTTAGGCAGAGGAAGCTGCACAAGTATACCGTCGTAATCATCGTCTGAATTATAATTATCGATCATCTCTCGAAGTTGTTGCTCTGAAGTTTCAACCGGGAGAATTTCGACTTTGGAAAGCATCCCAATTTCACTACATGCTTTACCTTTTGATTTAACATAAGATTGAGACGCGGGATTATCACCAACCATGATTGTCACTAATCCGGGAACGCGGATATTCAACGACTTCAGCCATTCGATTTTGCTCTTCAGTTCTTCACGAATCTCAGCTGCTATTTTCTTACCATCAATTATTACTGCCATACTATTTCATAATACCGTTTTAAATATTGTAAGGTCATTTCGAGCGAAGTCGAGAAATGGACTTATAGATTCTAATCACACTTCGTCTTCGCTCAGTGTGACAACAAAATTACTTTTAAGAAAGTCCCATCTCCGAGTTCACTTTCCTTTCAAATTCCGGCATAAAAATTCTTTCTATCTCTATCGTCTTCCCGGTTGTTGAATCAACTTTAAGAAACAATCCGGTTAAATGAACATTATCGGTAGCGGTTTGATATTTCTGCGGTGTTTGATAAAGAAACCGGTTTATTGCCGCATCTGTCTTCATGCCAATTACCGAATCATATGGACCGGTCATACCGCAATCGGTTATAAATCCGGTACCATTTGGAAAAATTCTTTCATCCGATGTCTGAACATGTGTGTGCGTACCGATTACCGCAGAAACTTTTCCATCAAGAAAATATGCTAGAGCAATTTTTTCTGCCGTAGCTTCGGCATGAATATCAACAATGATAACTTTTGTTTCCTGTTTAAGTTTGGACAGAACAAATTCAGCACCGCGAAATGGACAATCAATCGGTGTCATATAAGAACGTCCTTGCAAATTCAGAACTGCAACTTTTCCCATTCCGCTGTCAAAAATATAATATCCGTTTCCGTGTGTCCCTTTTGGATAATTAAACGGACGAAGAGCACGCGGATCTTTCTTCAAATAATCTTGGGATTGAGGTTTATCCCACGTATGGTTGCCGCCGGTGATAACATTAACACCAAGATCAAACAGAAATTTTGCTTCCTTTTCGGTACATCCTTTGCCATCGGCAGCATTTTCGCCATTCACAATAACTACATCTGCATTGTATTTTTTTATCAAACTTGGCAGGTAGAGCTGAACAATATTAAGCCCGGGCTGACCAATGATATCGCCAATGAAGAGTATATTGATTGTCATCTATTTCTTTCTTTTGGTGTGCAATATATCTAAAAAGGAGGGAATACGAAAAGAGGGCTCATGATACTTTTCTTTTTGATTAGCTGTAGTCATTGCATAATTAATTACTGTATAACCTAATAAATGATTCGTACTCTTCCGTAAATGTTTTCTTTTGGTGATGCTCTTTTTGATTTTTGATATAATTATAAACTTTCTCTAATTGCGATTCGCTTACTGAAAAAACCCCGTAACCTGTTTGCCATGCAAATTGGTGTTGGATTATTCCTTCTTGGTTTATCCAATGTGAAGATGATCCTTTTATTTGTTTAATTATTTCAGCAATAGATTTGTTAGGGTTTTGTAAAAACAATAAATGAATATGGTCAGGCATTCCGTTGATAATTCTTACAGGGCAATCTAATTCTCTTAATTGATCTGATATATATTGATAAATGATTTTCTCTTTCTCTTCCGGGATTAGCGGTTCTCTCTCTTTTGTGGAAAAGACAACATGCAGCCATATTTTATAAAATGAATGTGACATTATTTTGATAAACCATTGAAATGGTTTTTATTTAATTCCCTTTCAATTGCCTATTTGGTTTTTCTTGTTTTAATATTATTCAGAATTTCTATTTTCTACTCTTCGATTTTTTGATATCACTTTTAGGTAATACGGCTTTTACTCTTTTTCTTCCCGAAATTGTTGGAGTTTTTTCTTTGGCTGCAGATTGTTTTTCTTTTTTCGAAACCGGGAACGCCAGCTTGGCAAGTTGTTCCATTGTTTTGTTCAACTGGATTCTTGCAGGTGACGGAAATGCTGAATTTAATTCTTCACTTGTAACTGAATCTCCTTCCTCGATTACCGGTTTATATGAATCAAAGCTAAAAGAAATTGTGTCTTCCGGTTCGTAATAAACAATTTTGAATAGCGGTTTACGCAGATCTAAATCGTATTGTGTTAAAGTTTTTCTTACATCGGGCCAAATCCAGGACTTCTTATATTCAAGCTGAATGTATTCCGTTCGATAAAGATAAAATTCCTTAACTATTGGACGGAGTTTTAAATACGCAAAAACTGACCGTGTAGGCGTTGAGTTACTTTGATCAGGTACAGTAAACTCGATTGCTTCTAATTGTTCAACGTAAATTTCCGTGGAATAAGTTTTTGTAGCCGAGAGATCATTCTGTAAAGTTGTAATTAATTCAACTCCGAATTTACTTTGCAGCTCGGAAATAATATTCGCTTTCAAGTTAGCAATTCCGGCTTCAAGAGAAGAACCGATCTTCGTTAAAACTTCTTGAGAAAGTTTATTGGAAATTGTAGAAGTAATGGATTCCTGAATACTTATGGTAAAATTTGCTCTCTTCCCTTTTTTGTTTTCCAGCTTGTATTTTGCATTCACTGGCCAGTCCATTTGTTTAATTACGGGACCGTTTTTTGCGATATTTTCTTTTCTTTCTACTACCAGTATGTGATGCCTGAATGCTGCGTATTTATTTTGGCCGAATTTTGTCCAGCCCTCTTTATCAGAAAGAGAACTATCTTGAGGTGTTTGAATCCATGAGCGCGGCATAAATTAATTCCTCAATTCTTAATCAAGATGAAATTATTTGTTCGATGAAAGATCTTCATCACCCGTTAAAGTTATACTACCAACCGGTAAACGTAATCCGAAAAACCAGTACCAGGCATCTACTCCAAGGTTCCGGCCAAATCCTAATTGTAAATAATCCAATGCTGTAGTTGCCATTATACCTAAAGCAATTTCGGGAGTGCTGTCAAGATTGAAATCGGGTGCGGCAATATTTATCCCAACTCCAACATTCCAGAATTTATTATAAATATATGATCTTCTTGTACCCCACTTGAATAATAAACTGTAAGACGGCGCTGCCTGAAATTGTTTTGTCAATTTTGTAGCTGAGTTATTGATAGCGTCTAGAAAGACTACTCCAGCTGAAAGTTGTGAATGCAAACCGATCTGGTACATAGTACATGATCGTCGTTCAAGTTCAATAGTAATTGGTGTTTGATTTTCGTCGGATTTATTCTCAACAGTAGCTTTAAAATGAATCTCATCACCGGCTGAACGTTGACCGGTATTGCGTAAATCAATTTCGGTAGCATCCGGAATATCTTCCATCAACATGAATTTTACCTTATCGGTGAATTCAAGGTTGACTTGAGTCTGCTTTGCGACGGATGCAGCATTCCAATTTTGAAGCTCCGAAATATTAATGCCGATACTGTCTTGAAGAAACGTACCGAAGTTTGCTAAACATATTTTGGAATCTTTGATAACCTTATCAACTGTTTCTTTTAGCACAGCTTGAATCTTACCTTTCTGTTGTTCGAGGCTATTAAATTGATCTGAGAGGAGTTTTCCATGGGTCTGAATAGTCTTGAGAATTCCTATAGCACCGGTGAAATACATCAGTCCGCTGCCGACCGGGTCGGAGGAGTTTGATATTTCACGGGTTAATTTGGTAAGATTTTTAACATCTGTTGCGAAAGCATTCGCACTATTGAGCATTGGCTTCATTAAAGTAATTAAACGATTATCTTTTGTGTTCACATCATAAATTTTCTTGAGACTATCGCTAAAGCAATTGTAACCGGATTCAAGTTTATCTTTCAAATCACTCAAAAGCGTTTTGACTCTATCAAATGAAGTGATTCCTTTTTTGTTATAATCTTCGGCTTCTTTGGAGGCATTTTGAAATTCTTGCTGTAACTTCTCAGGTGCAGGCATTGCAAACCTCGGAATTTCAGTAAAGACACCGTCACTGTACGTATCAAATTGCGGTAAGTGAATTGGTGTAGTCTTTCCATTTTGGTCTCTTAAAAAACCGCCCAGCCGGAAGTAAACCCTTTTTTCCTTCAGTGACTTATCAATTTCGTCAGTTAGGTCGTTAATATGTTGTCTAACGATATCAAAGATTTGTTCATATTGTTTTTTAGGATCTTCATCGTTACCCAGAATTTCGTTTGCCATCTGTCTCAATTTTTTATCTTGGCTGATATAACTTTCCAATTCACCCATACTAGTTGAGAATAAATCAATATTCTCTCTTCGTGTTTTGTAATCGCTCGATGTGTCTCCCATAAGATCAAGAATTTTATTCTGAATTTTTAGGATGCCGATAATAAACTTTAGCTTGCCGAGTTCTGATTCTACATCCAGCTTTACGGATTTACCCATTTGATCTCTTAGCGCAATTTTATCAATACTAATTTTCAATGTGCTGTTGATATCAACTATAGGGAAGGCTGATTTTCTAAAGTCGATATCGAAAACCTTACCTTGCCGGTCTGTTTCCTGAAATGTCAAAATCTGGGCATTAGCCCGAATTTGAACAATTAGTAAAAAGCAAATTAAACTAAGTAAATAAAAGAATTTATCGCTTCTCATAATTTACCTGCAGCTAAAAAGCCCATGTCCACCGACAAGAAATCAATCTCATCTTCCCTATGTAAAATCTTGCAGACTTTATTATCTAAAGTGACAAAGAAAACCATCACCTTATTAAGATCTTCCTTCGAGATATCCGCAGATCCTGCTTTGAGTTCTTTAATTTCTTTCTGAAGAATATTTCTGTCCGTTACCCACCCGACTTTTCGTGCAAATCCATTCACAACTGGTTTTGCTCTTTTATCAACGAGCTGTACAACCTTTTGCGAAAGTTCATCGTTACCAAGTACAATCGCCACAATAACATCTTCATCATAAATTAAATGGCTGAATAATTTTTTTGCTAATACATCGTCATTTGCTGGGAAAATAATTGTGTGGTCAAGTTGCATGATATTTTCTCCTATTTAGTATTCTCAAAATCTAAAATAATTGCTAACTCTTGTTTTCATCTTCCGGCTTAGGTGCATCCGGCGTTAGCTTTCCTTCCCGTTCTTCACCTTTTGTTACGAACATAGTTTTGAATAATTCAGAAAGTTTATTTGTCGCCTGATCGGTGAACATTCCAACCAGAGTACTAATCGCGGCTATACCGTACAAATTTGCGTCAATGCTAGAAGCGCTGCTGGAAAATAATCCCGCACGTACGACAAGGTAAAAAATCATGGAAACCATTCCGCCAAGTATCGGTCTGCCAAAGTACCAAAGACTCCATGAACGGAATAACCTTCTTTGTCCACGAAAATCCATAAGTGATGATAATCCGTGTGTCGCTCCGCCAAGAATACCAAACAATAAACTTAGGATCAGCAATTTTATACCCAATTCACTGCTCTCAATTTTACTGCTTACCACTTTTGTTACCGTAACTTGTTTTGATGAATCGGTTATAACTTTCTTAGTCAATGAATCCGGAACTGCAACAGCTACATTTGTCGAGTCTTTTGGTACATTACTTACAGATGTATTCTTTATAGGTTCTGTAGGCCAGATCGCTATTGCAATTACAATAGCAGCTATCCCTGTAACAATATTCCATCCGGTTAGTAATCTGTGAAATATAGGTCGCATTGCGCCAATCTCCTCAGTTACAAATTTTGAATCGTCCGCCTCTTTCAATTTCAGATTATCGGGAGGTATTTGTTGATCGTCTGCCATGGCTTGTTCTCCTTACAATTTTTATAATTTGTTTTTGTTCAGAAATCAATATGATGATCAGTAATCATTTTTTTTAGAATTCAATTATCATTTTTCAATTCTCATTAAACATTCACCGCTGTGCTGTTTGCTATTATTGGTAGTTTATCAAGCATCCAATTCTCTGCGGTAATTTGATCTTTGAAACATTGCGTTCTATAAATGGTGCGTTGGAGAATTGGATTTGTATGATACTTGAGCCATTGGTGGCGGATATCAACGTATGATGTAATCCATTTTTTTTCATCACCGCCTTTTGCGGGAGGAAACTCGCCGAATCTTTTTCTCAATGCTTGCGGAATGCTTCCAGAATGAATATAACTGTCATAAATAACCAACAGGCTTAGGGGTAACTCAAATCCATTCTTGGTGAAGAATTCAAATGCGGGGTTGTAATAAGCTAAATCGAAAAATTCGTCCTGCGTTTCCTTCATAATTGGATCTTCATTTGCAGATGTTCGAAGCAGGTCTTTAAAAGTTTTGTTATCTGTTAGCGACTGTTTGCCTATTTTGTCGATGTACGAAGAGAATTTTTCTGCATAGAGACCATTGTTACGAATATAAAGCTCAATAAGTTTTGCAAGATTTCCTTGCTCGGTTGTTTGACTTCGTCCGTAAGTGATCTGTCTTGTTCCGTTTTTGCCATCGGCAAGTATTGTAATTTGATTGTATTTACCGGCCGGAGTTCCTGTTTCAAAAACGTTAATAACTCTTTCGATTAATCGCTTGATTGAATCAGTAATCATTTTACCTCCATTCACGATATAATTTTAATAACTTTTTTTTTGCAGAAAAGGATCGTAAAAGGAAATTATTTAATAGCCGAATGGAATAAATACTCAGAAGTTAAAAGTTGTACTATATACCTTTAGAGGTTCAAGAATGATGAAAATTGAACAGAAGATTATCACTTAGCCGGATTAACCTCGAAAGGTTGAATTGAACTTAATTAAAAAATAATTACACGTCAATAAAATTGTAGAGTTTAAACGGCGGAGATCCAAACTATTCTGTCAAATAATATTCATTCCAACAAATCATTTTTGATTAAATTTTGAACGTGAAAAAAGATCAAATAATGAAAGAAGCCAAATTAACAGAAATTCCTTTTGAAGAAGCCGAATATTGTGTTTTCGATTTTGAAACTACCGGTATGTCCGGAAGGCAGGATAAAGTAATCGAAATCGGTGTGGTAAAAATTCTGAATGGAAAAATTGCCGATACTTTTTCTTCATTTATAAATCCCGGCAGACCAATACCGTATTTCATTACGAAACTTACCGGGATAACAAATGCCGATGTAGAGGATGCGCCTTTTTTTGATGAAGTTTATTATCGGATGAAGGAATTTATAGGAGACTCGGTTTTAATAGCACACAATCTAAGTTTCGATCATTCATTTTTGAGACACGAGTGTGAAAATGCCGAATTGGAATTCCTAACCAACGAAGCGGTCTGTACAGTCCGTTTGGCTCGTAAATTATATCCGCAGTTCCCCAGTAAATCGCTGGGGCATCTTACTAAGTCGCTCAAGATCCGTCACAGAAATGTTCATCGAGGATTGGGCGATTCAATGGCTACCGCAAAAATTTTATTAAAAATGTTTCCTACACTCCGGGAAGAACATAATATAGATACAGTGAGTGATCTGGTTAATTTTCAAAATTTGCCGACTTCAACAAAACCATTTCGCATAATCAAGAAAAAATTATTGGACGACTTTTCAAAGATTCCAGATCAACCGGGAGTATATTTTTATAAGAATACAAAAAATGAAATAATTTATATCGGCAAGGCAAAATCGTTAAAGGACCGGTTGAATAATTATTTTTCCAACAACGCGATTCGAAAAGCAAAAGATATTGTAAGAAAAGCTTCGGGACTTGAATTCCATACGACGAACAGCGAATTGACGGCTTTAATAGCAGAAGCGGAATTGATCAAGACCCATAACCCGAAGCAAAATAAAATGCTGAAGAAATATCCTCGAAGTTATTTCTTAAAATTAGCTTTGACACATTATTTCCCTTCGGTAGAAGTTACATCAAACTTTGATTTTGACGGTAATGACTATTACGGTCCTTATCCTAACCGGGACACAGCTAACATTTTAAAAGAAATTGTAAATAAGACTTTTCAAATTCGAGAATGTTCTCTTAAAGAATTTAATAAAGGTAGAAGGTGTTACCTTGCAGACATCGAACGATGCCTGGCTCCATGTGTTGAGAAGAATATTGACGAACAGTATAAAAATGAACTCAAAAATATTAATGAATTTTTATGCGGTAATAATCAATCTGCCGTAGGCCGGCTTCTAACAAGAATGAAAGAACTTAGTGCTTTGCAAAAATTTGAAGAAGCTGCTCAGGTTAGAGATGTTGTACAATCTATTCTGAATCAAATCAACAAAGCTTCGATCCTTGCAGAACCAATCAATAAGGCTAACGTTCTTATAGAAGTTAGTGGTCCAATAAAAAATGATTACATGTTGCTTGTAGATGGAAGAGTAATTTTCAAAGAATATTTTGTTGGTTCAAAAGACCATTTCGATAATATTTTGGAAGATTACTTCACCGGTACTATTAATACAGACAAAGCCATTTATGATAAAGATTTAGAGAAATTACGAATCGGCTTAAGCTGGTTAGTAAAAAACCGGGGAAAAATAAAAGTTCATTATCTAAATAAATATAAATCGGCAGAAGATTTATCTGTTAATTTTATTTTGTCAAAATAGTTGTTATGACCTGCCGGATTATTTTCAAGAAGCCATTACTAGTTTAAGATAAAGTGAAGAATAATATATCTTACTAAAAATGCAGCAACAAGGATCAGGACCAAATAGATTAAAATACTCTTTATTGATTTCTGAGTTATTGCCACAGTAGTGCGAGTTCCCCGCCATCCGCATTCTTTACATCGATACAACTTGACAAACGAAGTTAGCTGCACAATCTGTTCATACAGATTTCGTGATCGGGAGCGATGTAAAGTCCCGGTCTTTTTACATTCGGGGCATTTACCAAACTGCGGATTTCTGTGAAAAAATACTTTTGATAAAGTCATATTAAATCCATTTCCAACAGAAATTGCCTGAAGAAGAAAAATGATTGCTATCTAAGAAGCAATTGATATTTCTTTTTATCATTAAGAATATTATAAGAAGCTAAAAATTGTTTATCATCCTTAAGAGACTCACTAATTCTACCCTGCCTTCCTTCGGTTCTTGCTGAAAGCTCCTGTCTAATTTCGAACAAAACATCGTCTTTATATTTATCAAGTTCATTAGTATGGCTCAGATCAACTTGGGTTTTAATTTTAGCGAGCTGTTCTAAAAATTTTTGATCTATATTTTCTTCCGCACCCGAAATCTCCAACTGGTCAATTAGCTTTTCGGATTTCGAGACAAATTCAAATTTTTGGCTTTTCAAATATTTTGTGAATTCAAGTAATAAAGTTTCGGGTTTTATTATTTTCCAATTTGTATTGGGGTTAGTATTAAAAAAATTTGTGGCAAATTTGAAAAACATTCCCTCCGCTAGAAGTGTTTGGACGAGCCGGGAGTTTGAATTATTTTTTACAATGGAATCTGGCATAATTCCACCGCCTGAAAGAACAATTCTTTTTCCATCAGTTTTGAATTCTGTTTGTTTTATTAATGAGTTCTGTTCGAACACTTTATTTTTATCAGAGTAATTGACCCTTTGGATCGATCTGCCGGTAGGCGTGTAATAACGTGCGGTTGTAATTTTTAAAGATGTATTATATGATAGTGGCAAAACGGTTTGAACTAATCCTTTACCAAAAGAATTTGTTCCCACAATTACAGCCCGGTCGTGATCTTGAATTGCGCCGGCAACAATTTCAGAAGCCGAAGCAGTACCCTCATCAATCAGAACAACCATTTTGGTATCGCTGGAAATCGGTTCTTCCGTGGCAAAATAATTTTTACTATTAAGACTATCTCTTCCTTTAACCGAAACAATCAATTCCCCTTTCTTCAAAAATTTTTCAGACACATCAATTGCCGCATCGAGTAAACCGCCAGGATTACCTCTCAGATCCAAAACAACAGACTCAATTTCTTTTTGGGATTTCAAATCAAGATAAGCTTTTTTTACTTCCTCGCCCGCAGTTCTAGAAAATCCACTCAGTTTTATATATGCATTATTGCTCCCTTCAGGAATAAACCCGTAGTAGCTAACATTCTTAACTTCAATTTCTTCGCGCATCAAATTAAAGACAATTGGTTCATTCACAGTTTCCCGTTTAACAACAATTTTAACAGGACTTCCCGGGTCGCCTTTTAAAAGATCGCTCAAGTTTTCAATATTTTCTCTTGTAACTGGAGTATCATTTATCTTCATAATGATGTCGCCGATTCTCATTCCCTGGCGCTGCGCCGAAAATCCTTCAATCAAATCAACTACAGTAACATTATCATTTCTAATTCCTATAGAAGCTCCTATGCCGCCGTACTTCCCTTTTGTAATTATATCAATATCTTTCTGCTGATTTTCATCTATAAAATTTGTGTATGGATCCAGAGATGTAAGCATTCCGTTAATTCCGGCAAGCATAAATTCTTCCGGATTCAGATGATCTACATAATTGAGAGTAACTTCTTTGTATACACGCCCAAAAACATCAATGCTTTTATTCATCTCGAGATAAATATCATTATCCCTTGTTATAAAACCGGAGAACAAAATTACTGCAAACGCAGAAAGAAAAATGATTTTCCAAATTTTCATACTAACCCTTTCTTATTTCTCTAATATTTTCACTTCACGAATTATTTTCTCGTGAATTTCCGGAATTGAAAGCTGCCCGCTTATTATCCGAAATCTTTTTTCCTTTTCGGCGAGATAGAGATAACCTTTTCTCACCCGTTCGTAAAAATCCATTTTAGAAAGTTCAATTCTGTCCAGTTCTATATGTTTTACTTTCGATTTTCTTTTAAGCACTTCTTCAATCGGTATATCCAGAAAGAATGTTATATCCGGAACAGCTTTGCCGATGACAAATTGCTGAAGCTTTTCAACAAATTCCAGAGAAATTTTTCTACCAAAAGCTTGATAGGCAATTGATGAATCATGAAATCGGTCCGAAATTACAAATACATTTTCTTTTAATGCCGGAAGAATAACTTGATTAACCAGCTGAGAACGGCTTGCCGAAAATAAAACCAGTTCTGTCTCAACGGACATTTCGGAATTTTTTTTATCAAGAAGAATATCCCGGATTTTTTCTGAAATAGGTGTTCCGCCCGGTTCACGAATAATTTTTACATTCTTCTCGTTATCCAGTAGATATTTTTCAAGCAGTTGAACCTGTGTTGATTTACCGCAAAAGTCTAGACCTTCAAATGTTATGAACATAATTAGTATTGTTTAATGATGTATTCTAGTTTATTAGGTATTGTACTTACGTGTGTTGTGAACTGCGGTAATTCAATGATTGGCTCTATCGTTCCTTTTTCTTCGCGAAGTGCTGACCAGTAATCAACATAGGCTTTAATACTGTCATTTGTTAATCTGCCTAGTTTGTTAATTCCGCCGCGGATAACCACATTTATTTTACCTGGGAAAAGTATCAAGTCCTTTGACGGCGGAACATTTCGAGTTTCGACAACAATATTTTCAAAAGTTTTATCAACAATTTTTTGGACTTCCAATTCGATAGTGCAAATTTTGGTGGAAACGGTTATACCATCCGGGGCTTCAATTTTGAGATCGAATTTTACATTTTCTGAAACATCCGGAATTTTTTTGTACTCTGTTTTTATTGAATCGGTATTGCGCAACAGATTTGCCGGCCCGCTTATTTCAACCGTTTCCGGCACAATTTTTATTTTTGAAGATGGACCATAGCCGGGTTTAAAATCCAGTTTAAAATTCTTGATCAGCTTAACTGTTTTCGAACCCACTTTTTCGATATCATACTCGATCTGAGAAGGTGTGATTTCCAAAACTTGAAATGAAGAAGTAAGCCAGGCATTCGCTTCAATTAAATCATTCAAATCATTTTTACGGTGACCAATTCTTCTATGTGCGGAAATATCGAAATCAACTTCCGGTCCCAAAATTAATTTTGCCAATTCCCACCCTTTTCCTTTTACTTGAATATAAACTTCGGAAACGGAGGAATTACCTAAGGAATAATTTTTCGGCAAATCAGTAATGTTAATAGGAACTTTAATTGTAGTTACGAATACATTTGACAGAGACACATAAACCCAGAGTCCAATCGAGAAAAATGAAATTACCGATATTGTGATGATCTTTTTCTTCATACCGAAATATAAAAAAACTCCCGTGATTAAACGATTCGAAGTTTCTAAAGATAATCTGATTAAAATTTAGGGATTGCAGCTGTGTCTAAAGATACGATTGCGTTTCTCCGCCGTTCAATCTTATATTACCATTGGCAATACAAAACATAACTGCGTATAATATTTCAACAATGGCGGCCGCTTACCCGTCTTTTAATGGGAAATTTATGTCGAATAATACAGATAAGTCATCCAATCGCACTTCTTTAATTAAAGTTGATTTAATTTCTTTATTTAATGATTCATCTGCGTTTATAAAAGCTCCTTTAAATTGGACAAGGAAAACACGGACGACAATTTTCATTTTCTTTATTTTTTTCTTTATCTCAATGTTTTTTATTGATAATAATCTTAGAGTGTGGATACAATCAGCACGGAATCCTTTTTTTGATTCTGTCTTTTCATTTTTTCATAGATATGGAAAAGCTCAACCTGTATTAATATTGTTTCTGGTCTTCTACATTGGTGGACTTCTATTTCAAAAAGAAAAGATTCGTTCAACGGGATACAAATTTTTGCAATTATTCATCTATTCCGGATTAATTGTAACTATACTAAAATCTTTTTTAGGAAGATGGCGCCCTTTTAACGGAGTTGGGCAACTTTATTTTACTCCTTTTGTTTTGGGTCCAAATGAAAGACTCTCGCTGCCATCGGGAGATGTGGCTATTGCGTTTGTGATCTCGTCTGTATTTGCTTCTTTGTATGATAATATACTCTGGAAAAGTTTCTGGTATTTCATTGCGGTGATGACAGCAATAGGAAGAATTTACCATGATCAGCATTGGTTATCGGATACTCTGTTATCAGCGTTTATTGTTGTTAGTATAGGGGTATGGCAGAATCATCTTACTCAGCTAAAATCATCAGCAAAAGAAATTAGTTGAAAATTCTTTTCGTTTTTCTTTGTACGAATTCTTGAACGGAATATAAAATTATATTGCCTTGGATCTGACCTTTATTAAAAAAACAAAACTCCACATAAATGGAGTTTTATATTATGATATCAGATTCAAAATTATTTGAGTTGCTTAAAATACTCTCTCAATTCATCTCTGCTCGCGCGGGAAATTTGTCTTCCCTTGATAGGAAAATTTTCAAAACTACGGGCAAGATGCCGTAGTTCGTGAACATTCAGTTGTAGGAGGTCTTCGGAAGTTGGAACTTCTTTTGGAGATGAAATTTCTGTGCCGGATGAAATCTCATTCATCGCTTCTGTGCGTAGTACTTCTAACCTCGAAAGCGTCTCCAGTTTTTTAGTTTGATCTTTTGGCTTTCGTTCTTTTTTGATTTTAACAACTTCATCCTTACTCTCTTCCAACACATCAAAAAGATTTTCATTAAGTAGATCTTCTTTCAATTCAACTTTTTCTTCGACAACTTCTTCTACGGTTTTAGATTCTGCAACTCTTACTTTCTTTTGTGGCTGTTTAGTTTCCGGCTCAACGGAAAAAGAAGAAAAATAAATTATATCTTCAAGTTGATCATCTGGGCGGGGAATAACATGGGCGGATACTAATTGACCTACACGTTGAGCCGCGGCAGCACCGGCATCAACAGCCGATTTTACAGCGGCAACTTCACCAATGATTTTTACTGTAACTAAAGCGGCAGTAATTTTTTCTTTACTGACTAACTTCACATTTGCGGCTTTAACCATTGCATCGGCGGCTTCAATCGCACCGATTAAGCCCTTGGTTTCAATAAGACCTAACGCTAATTGCATTTATTATTTTACTGCGCGTTTTGGCAGAATCAATTCAACATCTGTATGGGGACGTGGAATGACATGAACTGAAACTAATTCTCCAACTCTTTGTGCTGCCGCAGCGCCGGCATCTGTAGCAGCTTTTACTGCTCCAACATCACCGCGGACCATTACAGTTACGTAACCGCCACCGATTGTTTCTTTTCCAATCAATTCTACTTTTGCAGCTTTTACCATTGCATCGGCAGCTTCAATTGCGCCGACTAATCCTTTAGTTTCAATCATTCCAAGTGCGTCTAATGTCATGAATTTGCTCCCAATTAAATTTTATCACTGATTCAAAATAATTTATATCATTAAAAATGTCAATTTATTATGGCATTAATTGATGAAGTTTTTCATTTTTTTATACTATTCAAATAGTCTTCCAACATAACCGCTGCCGCATTTTTATCTAATAGCGATTTATCACGCCGCTTCTTTTTCGAACTCACAGATTCTATTATACGGTCGCGTGCAATAGAAGATGAATATCTTTCATCTACTAATTCTATTGGAAGAGTGATCCGCTTTTCCAGCTCTTCTTTGAATTTAAGAACTGCTTTTGAACTTGTTGATTCACTTCCGCTTTCTTTTAACGGATAACCTAAAATAATTTTAACAACTTTGTATTCTAAGATTACTTTTGAAAGTTCATTCCAGAATTTTTTATCATTTGGAACAGTTACTAAAGGGTAACCGAAAATATTCATCGGATCTGTTATTGCAAACCCAATCCTCTTTTCGCCAAAATCGATTGCGAGTATCCTCTGTTCGTCCAAAAAGTTTTCCATTAAATTATTTATTGATTATCAGCGTCAAACCGTTCGACAGAATAAATCCCACGGTTCTTCTTCAAACGCTCTATTAATTTGTTGAGATGATCTAAATCTTTTACAAAGACCGTAATCGTACCTTTGAAAAGAGAATCGCCGGTTGTAATGTTCACAGATTTAATATTCGTATTCTGATAAGTAGTAATACTGTTTGAAATGTCTTTAAGAATTCCGGGAACGTCATCTCCGCGAATTGAAAGTCCGGCGACAAAAAACGCTCCATTTTCTTTAGGCCAAGTAACCGGCACTAAACGGTCCGGATTTGTCTTAACCATGTTAATCAAGTTCTTGCAATCTTTCCGGTGGATTTTAATTCCTTCACCGATAGTTATATAGCCGATTACCGGATCTCCGGGAACCGGATTACAGCACTTAGCATAAGAGTAAGCAAATCCTTTATGATCTCCTTCAACAACAACTTCCCCCGCATTTCCTCTAGCTATATCAATAAATTTTTCGAATTGAACTTCCGGAGTTGCTTTCTCCTCCGTCTCAATTTTAGGATTTAGTATTTCATCCAAGTTTATTTTGTCTTGAGCAATGGCTTTAAAAAATTGTCTGTTGTTATCATATTTAAGTTTGCGGACAAGCTTTAATAAATCATCCGGCGTGAAAGAGAGTTTCAGCTTTTTAATTTTATGATTCCAAATCTCTTTACCGGCATCAAGAACTTGTTCTTCTTCCTTATTTAAATATTTCCGGATATTATTTTTTGCTTTGTGAGTCTGGACAAACTGCAGCCAGCTTTTATTCGGATGTTGATTTTTAGATGTGATGATTTCTACCTGATCGCCGCTGTGAATTACAGTATCGAGCGGAACAATTTTCCCATTCACTTTTGCACCGATACATTTGTAACCGACATTACTATGGATTTCAAAAGCAAAATCCACCGGTGTTGAATTTAACGGCAGCCGTCGCAATTCACCCTTTGGAGTGAATATGTAAATCTCATCTTGATATAAATTGAGTTTAAAACTGGCAAGAATTTCTTTTGTAGCTTCATCTTTTGATGAATGTTCGAAAACATCGCGTATCCAGTTAACCCACTCTTCAAGATCTTTATCATTGGCAACAGAATTCTCTTTGTATTTCCAATGTGCGGCAACACCTTTCTCTGCAATTTCATGCATCTTCCGTGTACGTATCTGTACTTCTATCAGTTTCCCATCAGGCCCAATTACCGTTGTGTGAATTGATTGATAATTATTTTTTTTAGGAATTGATATAAAATCTTTGAAGCGGTCCGGGATCGGTTTGTAAAGCTGATTTATTATTCCAAGCACATAATAGCATTCATTCGCATCGTTGCTCTCAAGTATAATACGTATAGCGAGTAAATCATAAATATCTTCAAATGGTCTGTTCTGAATTATCATTTTGCGATAAACGCTGTAAAGATGTTTTGGTCTCCCTCCAATTTCATATTTCATGTGGTGTTCGGTTAACTTCTCAACAATCGGTTTGGAGAATCTATTTATAAAGATCTCTCTTTCCTTGCGCGTGCTTTTAATTTTTTTAGCGATGTCTTCATACGCTTCTTTGTTCAGATACTTGAACGCAAGATCTTCAAGTTCCCACTTCAAGATTCCTAATCCAAAACGGTGTGCGAACGGTGCATAAATTTCTAAAGTCTCTTTAGCAATTCTTCTCTGCTTCTGCGGATGAACAAATTCAAGAGTACGCATATTATGAAGACGATCTGCAAATTTTACAAGTATTACTCGTACATCTTTTACCATCGAGAGAAGAAGTTTGCGGTAATTTTCTGCTTGTGTAATTTCCTGTCCTTTGAAAACGCCGCCGATCTTTGTAACGCCGTCGACAATTTCAGAAATTTCTTTACTGAATTCTTTGGTAATAAAATCAAGTTCTATGTCGCTGTCTTCAACAACATCATGAAGCAACGCGCTTATAACCGATATATCATCAAGTGGAATTTCCCGTGCTACAATCATTGCAACTTCATACGGGTGGTTAAAATAAGGTTCGCCGGAAGCTCGGAAATCATTTTTGTGCGACTCATAGCTCAACTGAAACGCTTTTTTTATAAGCGCTTCATTAACGGTAGGAAGATTTGTTCTGCAAATCTTAAGCAGATCTTCCAGCATCCGCTGGTGTTTTATGCTAATTGTCATTTCCATAATTTTTACTTTAGCAGCATTTTCTATCTTTTTGAATCGGCGGACATTTTACTGTTCCATAAGAACAGAAAACACAGCAATCCCCTTCAAGTGGTTTAATAATTTTGTTGCAACCGGAGCAGAGATAAAAATGTTGACATGCATTCTCCGGCATGATTTCTATTCTTTCGAATCCGCAATTTGGACACTTAATTTTTGATTCAAGTATAACATTCATTTGATAAACATTCCAAAATTCTAGAGTGTTCCAAAAGTCCTATCGCCAGCATCACCGAGCCCGGGCAAAATATATCCAACAGAATTAAGCTGCCTATCTAAAGCTGCTGTATAGATTGAAATTTCCGGATGATGTTCATTCATTTTTTTTATTCCCTCCGGAGCGGCAATTAAACATGCAAGAATACATTTTCCGACACCTTTTTGTTTCAGTGAATTGAAAGATGCAACTGCACTTCCTCCGGTTGCAAGCATGGGATCAAGTACAATGGTAATAGACTCATCAAGATTTTTTGGTGTCTTGTAATAATAATCAACCGGCTGCAATGTTACTTCGTCGCGCTGTAATCCAATATGCCCGACTTTAGCATCCGGGATCATTGCTAGAAATGAGCTTACCATACTGAGTCCCGCACGTAAAACCGGAATAAGAACAATCTGTTTTTTAAAAATGTATCCTTTTGTTATTTCGAGAGGAGTCTCGACGTCGAATTGAGTCAGTTCGAACGATTTGCTGATCTCAATAGCGATTGAATGGGAAACTCGATCCATCGCCAATCGAAATTCATTTTGATTTGTATTCTTATCACGGAGAATTGTTACATCTCTTTTTACAAGAGGATTTTCAACCAAGAAAAAATTTTTCATTTAAGTTCCCTCTCAATTTTTCTACCTAGAACCGAAAGTATATTTATAAAAGGCGAAAGCGGCGGAGTATAGTTGAAATTAACGTTCGCCAATTCTGTTGCTTTTATTTTATTGTGAATGAATGACGAGATTAAATCGCCGTAACCAACCGTTTCAGGTCCGCCAAAAAAATTTGCACCAAGAATGAGTTTTGTGTTTTTGTCGAAAATTATTTTGCCAAATACTTGTTCAGATTGCGGCATCACTTTAACAAGATTTGGTATTACAGTATGTACGGAGGAAAAATTAAAACCATGCTTCTTGGTTTCAACCGAATTTAACCCGACCGACACCAACGACTTTTCGAAAAATTTTACAGCAATATTTTTAATTACCGGCTGAAATGTTACGTTACCACCGGCAGCATTTTCTCCTGCAGTGTGCCCGGATTGATGCGCAATTGTTGCTAATGGTAAATATTCCGATTTATTTACAATTCGGTTTATTACTTCAATGCAGTCACCCGCGGCAAAAATGTTTGGATCGGAAGTACGAAGTTTCTGGTCAACTTTAATTCCACCGGAGTTCCCAATAGCTAATTTAGAAGAAAGTGCCAGATTATTGTTCGGCTCGAATCCAACTCCTTGAAGCACCATATCATATTCTAATACTCTTCCTTCCAGTTTAATACTGAGAAATTTCTGTTCATCTTGATTAAACTTTACATCTTTTGAGCCGCCGTAAAATTCTATTCCATTTTGTTTAAGAAGCTCAGAGATTAAATAGCGCGTTTCATCATCCACACCCGGCATGGGTAAATTTTCTTTCTCAATGAGAGTAATTGAATAACCGAGTTTTTTGAATGCATCTGCAACTTCCAAACTTATATATCCGGCACCTACTATTAGAATATCACGAACTTTATTTTTTTCTAGATAAGATTTAATTGCGATTAGATCGGCAACAGATTTAAGAACGAATTGATTGGAAAGATTTTTTGGAAGAAGCGGAACCGATTTTGCATTAGAACCGGTACAGAGAATTAGTTTATCAAATTCTTGTTCAAATTTGTGACCGGTTTTTACATTTTTGACAATAATAATTTTTTTAGAACGGTCAATCTTTTCCACCAGATGTGAAATTAAAACGTTTACACCTTTCTCTTTTTTGAAAGATTCAGGAGTGAAGAATACAATCTCTTCAAAATTCTTAATCTCTCCCGAAATTATGTATGGAAGTTCGCAAGTCCCGGTAGATATAAAATCTCCCGCTTCTATCATAAGCACATTTGCATCCGGGTCCGCGCGCTTTGCTTTAGCCGCGGCAGCGGGTCCGGCTGCGTTTCCGCCGATGACGATTATATTTTTCCGCGGGTTTAACGGGTACATTTATCTCAAACCATTTTTACAGTAATAAATATAATTAATTTAGAATTCACTCACCCTTTATCCCTCCCCTTTTTGACCACCCACATGATCTCAAAAAAGTTAAAATATTCCGTGATTCTTAGTGCCATCGTGCCTTAATGGCAAATGATGTTTTCCGAAGACTTAGCCACAAAGTCACCAAGTCTCAAAGTAAACGGATTATTAGAAAACCATTGACTACAAATTTCTTTTGGGCTAAGTTGAATCCATCTCAATGGAAATCATGTTTATGCGTAATAATAAAACCGGCAGAAATTCATTTTTAAAATTCTTTTCACTTTTACTTTTAATTCTATTGACAGCATGTTCAAGCTCCGGGTTCTTTCATATATCACCGGTGCGTCCCGTTGATGAGTTAATCGTTGAAGCCTTACGATCAAAACCACCAGTAGAAACGGGAGCATTTAGAAATGCGTCGCTAACGGAAATAATAAGACTTGATTCAACGATTCATCTCGATATTGGCTATGCGACAAAAAATAATTTTTTGAGTACTCCTTTATATAGTCAAGCGCGTGCGTTCTTGCAGCGTCCAGCAGCAGAAGCTTTAGTACGTGTCTCTAAATCGTTAGAATCAAAAGGCTTCGGGCTTTTAATTCACGACGCATATCGCCCATGGTACATCACAAAAATATTTTGGGATGCTACACCACCAGATCTGCATAATTTTGTTGCGGATCCATCCAAAGGTTCCAAACATAACCGCGGATGTGCGGTTGATCTTACTCTCTATGATTTGAAAACCGGCAATCCGGTTACTATGCCGAGTCTGTATGATGAAATGTCTGAACGCGCCTATGCAGATTATAAAGGCGGCACATCCGAAGAAATGAGTTTGCGTGATCTATTACGTTTGGAAATGGAAAAAGAAGGATTCACCGTTTATGAATTCGAATGGTGGCATTTCGATTACAAGGATTGGCAATCGTACGCCGTTCAGAATGTTAGGTTCGAAGATATCACTGGGAAGGATTAAAATCAGCATTTAAATGAAAAAGAACTTGCAGAAGGAAGAAACAGAATAAGAAATTGTGAAAATATTTCTTTTAGAAAAAATAGGAGACACATAATGAATAAAATGAATTTATTATCTAAATGGATTTCTTGGGCACCTCAATTGAAAAGTGTGCTTCGGATTATTTCTGCTTTAATTTTTATTCTTGCAGGAACATCAAAACTATTCGCTTTTCCTGTTGGGATGCCTCCAAACGGCGACACTGCTAAATTATTAACTCAAATTGGAATTGGCGGAATACTGGAAGTGTTCGGAGGTGGTTTGATTTTATTCGGTCTCTTTACACGTCCGGTTGCATTCATTTTGTCCGGCGAGATGGCAGTCGCATATTTCCAATTTCACTATCCTCAAGGATTCTGGCCAACATTAAATGGTGGAGTGGCTGCCGTTCTTTTTTGTTTTATTTGGCTTTACTTTTCTGCAGCCGGTGCTGGACCATGGAGCATTGATGCAATTCGTGATAAAAGAAATGCAAAGATTTCTTAGAACACATGGTTTGAAGAAATCATTAGAGAGTTTAGCAGAAGCAAACTAAAAAACATTTCTTCATTGGTTGTAATTCATTTTTGAGATGAACAAGTGGAATTGTTTTTACTTCTGCTTAAAAGTAAGTGTCATCGGTACGCCCTCGAAACCAAAGATTCTTCTAATCATCTTTTCCAGAAAGCGCTTGTAATGATCCGGTATGTTCCGTGGATCGTTGCAGAAAAACATAAAAATTGGATAATGATCTCCAACCTGCTGAATATATTTTATCTTTACTTCTTTGCCGGTTGGTGATGCAGGAGGCGGCATATTTTCTATTTCTGGAAGAAGAATATCATTAAGCTCGCTGGTCGGAATTTTTTTCTTCCTTTCATCATTTACTTTCTTGGCAACATCAATCAATTTGAAAATTCTCTGCTTCGTCAATGCAGAGACATATACAATCGGCACATAATCAATAGAACCCATCTTTCTTTGAATTGCATCTGTATATTGTTTTGCCGTGTTGGTTTCCTTTTCAATCAAATCCCATTTGTTAACGGCAAG
Source organism: Ignavibacteriales bacterium (assembly GCA_026390795.1). NCBI lineage: Bacteria > Pseudomonadati > Ignavibacteriota > Ignavibacteria > Ignavibacteriales > Ignavibacteriales bacterium. Next base: position 53,009 of record JAPLFG010000002.1, on the reverse strand, counting down.
TATTAAACCTTTCCTCCGGCGAACAGCTTCATCAATTATTTTCTGATCTTGATTTTCAATTCCTAGATTTGAATCGAGCAAAAGAATTGCAACATCACAGCTCCATAATGCTTTATATGTTCGAACGTTTGAGAAAAATTCAATATTCTCTTTCACTTTTGATTTTTTGCGTAGACCCGCGGTATCAACAAGAACAACTTCCTCACCGTAATATTTTAAAATGGAATCTATACTATCTCTTGTAGTACCGGGGATGTTAGTTACAATAGTCCGGTCGTAACCGAGCAGCGCATTAACAATAGAAGATTTACCAACATTTGGTTTTCCTATAATCGCAAGACGCAAACGGATTTCGGTATCAAGATCATCTGCAAATGAAAGATGCGCCATAAGGTCATCAAGAAGATCACCGAGATTTCTTCCGTTCAACGCCGATACATCATAAACATTTTTCAACCCGAACGAATAAAATTCAGCGGCATTAACGGCAAAAGCAGGAGAGTCGCATTTATTTACAAGCAAGTAGCTTGGTTTATTCGCGCGGCGGAGTAATTCGGAAACTTCTTTATCGGATGGAGTCAAACCGATTCTGCCGTCAACAACAAAAAGAATGGCATCGCATTCATCCATTGCAATTTCAATCTGTTCACGTATAGCTGTTTCAAAGAGATCTTCCGTATTTGGAACGTATCCGCCCGTATCAATGACGCGGAAATATTTTCCATTCCAATCAACGTCCCCGTAAATTCTATCACGTGTTACACCGCTGACATCGTCAACGATTGCAGTTGTACTATTGGTAAGACGATTGAATAAAGTTGATTTACCAACGTTCGGTCTTCCGACAATTAAAACTAAAGGTGTGCTCATTCTGGTTTGTTGTTCCTAAAATCTATACTGCAAATTTAACTGGGGGTAATATACGGTAATAAAACCATAGTCTCGTCTTTCAATGCTTGCATGCATATCTAAATTTTTGTTGTAACTGTGCGCGGTCCAAGCTGCATCAACGGCGCTGACGATATGGTTTACAACCACAACAAGCACTGCTTTTGCGGCAACGTTGTAAAAATTATTTGCTTTTCCCCGTTCTTCTGCATAATAGAGAAATTTTTGTGTAAGAGGATCGCCGTAAAAATAAGGTGTGTTTACATCTCCAAAATCATCCCAGCCAACATTGAATTGCGGATATTTACCGATAAGTTCAAAATACTGCTGCTCGCCATATTTTGGCAGACGGTGTGAATAATATGTACCGAGATCACCTTCAAGCCGGTTCAACTCAGCCCAATCTACTTTTCCATTTACGAATACATTGTACTTCGTTGGATCAACACTGCCGTTAATTGAAGTCGCATGTTTGATTGTCCATGCCGCATACCGGTCAACAGACCAATGCTGGTCAGCGTAATTTTGGAAAAAATCAGTTTGATCATTCCCCTTTTTATCGTAAATCAACCCAAGCGTTATTGCAGCTGCTTCGACTGCAATGAATGCGGCAGATTTTATATAACTCTCTGAATAGAACTCGCCTGCACCGGGTAACACAGCCGATAAACCAACCGCAAGCCAAACAGATTTTTTTTGATCATCAATATTTGATAAAGACGGTGTTATTATTTTTTCAGATTTATCATACGCAATTTTCGAATCAAGATTTAATGAACCGCTTAATAAATTTCCTACTTCATTCTTAACAACTTGCTGACCGCTGATAACTGACAACTGACAGCCGATTAGAAACAACACAATTATTTTTTTCATTTATACCCCAAATAATTAGAAACTGAAATCGAATAAAATACCGCCGTAAAAACTCCATTCTTTTCCATATGTAACGTCTTCACCTAAAATTTTTCTTGAAAACTTGTCGAATGAATAAGCAGCGTTGAAAAACAAACTTGTTGGAAATAGATAAAACGAATTCATCTTTATTCTGATTTCAGCACCGGCTCCTTTTTTGAATTCGTTCAACGAAGGGAAATTTCCCGTCCACGCGTTGCCGAAATCTCCGTAAACAGATAGAAAAATTTTGTCAACATAGAGTTGACCGATCCGCGTATCAATATCTCTAAAAAGTGGAAACCGGTAAGTTAAATTTATCCAGCCAATTTCATTGCCGCTGACTGAATAGAACGGATAACTCTTCATTCCGATCAAGCCGCCGAGGTAATAATCAAAAAAGTCTGGCACAGCCGGACCTAATATGGAACCGCCTCGAAACTGTGCGGTTAATGTTTGTCCGTTTCCTAATCCGAAATATTCTTTCCAGTTCAATTCGATCCGGTGAAAATTAAAAACATTGTAAAGAGGTTCTAAAAATCCATTCTCAACAGTATAGTTACCTTCATTATTAAACCGGTTGGATTCATAATTGTATTGAAGTGTAACTTTTCTACCAACTGGATTGATATCGGAATCCGTCTCAGGTTGAATTATCTCATGAGTAAATTTGAGTTGAAAATTTTTGCCGATGAAATATTTATCGTCTGAAGCCGGATATAAATAATTACCGCTTTCAGGCAGAATGAAACTGCTTAGCGTTGAAACATACTGACTGAAAATAAACCGTGCTTCAACATTATTCCCATCTGCAAAGATTTTATGATGGGCAAAAAAATCGACTTCAAACAAATTGTAAGTAACATCGGCAGGAATTCTATAATCAATTCTAACCGGGACAAAGGTTGAATCAATACCAAATGGTATATCAATATTACTTTTTCTGCTGATGCTGTAAAGTTCAAATCCGATTTCCGGTTTCAAACCGAGATTATAAATCAAAGGAAGTTTGTTCCGGTAATCGAATTGTAAAAATAGATCGCGTTCCATCCTTCTATTAAGAGAAGCTCCGCCGAAGATTGAAAACCGGTTTAACACATCACTCGATGAGATATACAATCCCGGTTTAATTCTATCCAAACCTGAATTTGATGTATTGTAATTATCGTAGCGGATAAATGGAATTATGCTCAGCTTGGAAAAAAAGCCGGAATACTTTTCGGGTTTGTAATCGGCAAGATCCTTATCATCATAATTCCGGAGTGCATTAATTTTGAAATTTCCAATATCACCGTTTGGTTTGTCTTCTCCTAAAGGAGGATTGCCGATCCAAACATATTTTTTTGTAGTATCAACTTGTACACTTTGATCTTTTGGAAGAAGAAATATTTTATATCCATCAGCTACATAACCGGAATAAACAAGATCACCGTTGGCATTAACCATAGGCATAAAAGCGCCGCCGGTAACGTTTGTTAATTGTTTCTTCTCACCGGTTGAGAGATCGAGCGAATAAATATTAAAGATGCCGGTCTCATCGCTAGAGTAATATAATTTGCCATCCTTACCCTGGAACGGATTACGCTCATCAGCCGGAGATGTTGTTATAAGCTTATACTCCGAACCGTTAACATTGACTCTTGCAACATCGCGGTTATTGCTGTACGAATAATCAAAAATTAAATATGAATCATCGGCTGAAAATCTTGGATTGTAAAGTTGTTCCCCTTTTTCAAAAAATGTAAGCCGTTTGAAATTTTTTCCATCAATATCAACAATTCCGAGATTCACAGTCCCGTCATTTTGAAAAACAAAAACAATTTTTTTGCCGTCATTCGAGACGGAAGGATTGTTGGCTCTTAATCCGTGCGTAAGACGGGTTTCATCGTCTTTATCTATATCATAAATATAAATGTCATGAATGTTTACTAATCGCGGGTTATCGTCGCTTAATTTTGAGTAGATAATTTTATTAGTGCCGGGAATAAAACTCACATTCGACCGGATGGGAGATTCTAATTTTTTCTCTTCCTTTGTCTTCAAGTCCATTAGATATAGAGAAGATAAGGCGAAATAGTCATTCGATTTGTTGGAGATATACAAAAGTTTGGAACCATCCGGGGAAAATGTAGGATAGAAATTTCCAAATCCTTCTTTTACAATCATTTCACCCGTAACTTGATTCGACTCTACATCCGCCATTCTTTTTTTGTAATCTGACTTTAGGTAGCCGGTCCATTCATCATAAATTTCATTACCGTCTTTACCGAGCACATCTTTAAAAGCCGCATCAATTGTAAAGTTAGTAAGTTTGCCTAGTTTATTATTTATAAGCCGAAGTTTGTCTTCACCGTACTTTTGAGAAAGATATCTTACAAGAGCAAAACCTGAATTGTAAACAGATTCATTGCCGAGCGAAGTCTTATCAAATACTCCCATTTGATTCCAGGTAAGCATTTTATTCTTCAGCGCATAACTTCTCAAAATCATATCTCGATGAGTATCCCAATTATCATAGTTAAATTCTTTACGGTTGTATTGAGCTGTTCCTTCTGCAAACCAGGCCGGTACATTAATTCCCGGAATGGGATATGAAGCAATAACATTTGGAAAACCGAAAAGAATATCCGGGCGGCGCTTATCTTCATAATTCATAAACTGAAGATAGAATACCGGAATAGTTCTGGAAAGTTTCATTGATGCTTGAATCTGCACCATATGCGTAAACTCATGTGAGATAACATTACGAAGCCAGTTGTGTGTTCCCCGAAGATCAAAATCGAGCGATGAAGCCCAGATCTCAATCTTATTATCAAAAAAGTATGTGGCGCCGTTGGAGTAATCATCAATGTCTTTAATAACAAAATCAACCACATCCGGTTCGTATTGATAAAGTGATGTTATTGGTCCCCAAACTTCATCTGCAATTTTGGCAACTGTTCTTGCCGTGCGCTCTGCTTCTTCATGGTAATGAACACGCACATGCTTCCCTTTTATTGTCAGCCAATTAAAATCCGGATTGTAATTAAAATCCTGCGCGAAAGTTTTGGATGCAAAAATCAGTAATGATATAAAAATTATTTTTTTCATTTAGAATTTGGATTATGCTGAGAAAAAATTATTTAATGACCGCAATCTTTATAATCTTATTGGCAGAATTTCCACTGACACCTTTAACTTCAAGCCGCGCAAAATAGATACCGCTTTGAACTTTACTTACATCCCAAATTATTTCACTATCAAAGCCGCCGTTAGCATGTCCGTTCAATTCACTGACTAGTTCTCCGGCAAGATCAACAATTTTAATATTCACATCAGCATCTTCCGAAGTGTAATACCTAATGTTGGTTGAATTGCCGTAAACCGGATTTGGCCAGTTGTATGCTTTATCCATAGGAAAAAATTCCGTAATCTTATTTGTGCTGGATGGTCCCGGAACAAATGAGGTATTCATTGCATCTCCGAATTCCCCGCTCCAATATGATTTTCCTTGCATAGGCGAAAGGTTCCAAACATATAACTTGTTTGTTTGATCTAATGCTGCGAGATACGGTTTATATGTTGAGATTGGACCCATTGTTGGCAATTCTTCTGCAAACAAAATTGGATCTACTGAAAATTGCGCACCGGTAGAAATCGGGAATCCATTTTCAACTTTTCCAGTGATTGGATTAATTACATAGATACTTCCCTTGTCTGTAAATGCGATAATTTTAGTTACTCCATCATGATTTAAATCAACTGCTAATGGAGTTCCTATAAAATTTTCTCCGGTAGAAATTGCAAAAGGAAAATTTAATGCACGATTTCCGGCTAGGTTGTATGCATCAATCATATTGCTGTTTGAAAGAAGAATATAATTTTGCCCATCGTTGAACAGATCCGCAACAGAAAAATTATTAATCACGTTGTTCGATTTGATTCCGAACATAAAGTTCTGGGCGCCAAATACACTAAAATAGTTATCATCAAACAATACTATTGATTCATGTTTACCATTAGAGTCCATTGTTAAAATTGATTTTTTCGCATTAGCAGAAAATGTATTTACAATATCCTGAGGTGAGTGAAAAATAAATTTTTTAGATTGAAGTATTGTGTAGTAATTATTATCAATTCCGAATTGAATTATTGCATCATCTCCTTTATAAATTAAATAACTACTGGGAGTAAATTGATTCATCCCTAATATTAGATCAAGCTGAGCCGCATATGCATTACCGTTGCTTGTACCAATAAATATTTTTGGAATTGCGGAAGTGACTTTATCAACAGCGAGAGCTGTTACTTTAGATAATATATCTATCGTTTTCAAAGATTCTTTGCCGGAAACAATTGAATAAATATTCAACAACTGCCCTTTCGATCCAATCAAATAATCAGAACCGTTATAACTGAACGAAACCGGTTTTACTTCCGTAAAATTTGGTAATGTTTTAATCAGCTTACCATTAATATCATACTGATTTAGATTAGTATTCTCAATTACATAAATAAAATTTGTAAACGAATAACTGTTTGATGCAAATATTTTTTCTGATTGACTGAGGTTAAGATTTGTTGAAGAGATCAGCTTAATTTCATTTTGGTTATAGCTCAGATCGAACGACATCTTGTTAGAGATAGCCGAAAAATTTTCAAATGTAATTAAACTGTTTGCGCCGGAATTACTGTTAGTACTTGGTTTTGTATCATGCGAGAATCTGTTTTTGTAAAGCTGAGCTGGATTTCCGGAATACCAAAAATCTTCATTAGTTCCTTCACCGATCGAAGTGCCGAAAATTGAATTAAATATTTTTCCAATATCTGGTATGCCATCGGCTTCTTCAACATAAACACCTTTTTTAGTTGGATCAGCATTTATTTTATTTTCGACAATATTTTGATTTATGATATTCTCATCAATATGCCAAATGACAATCCCATTTCCCGGAACTGCTGCATCGTATTCATCAACATCAACCACAACACCGCCGTGAATTTTTTCTGGAAGAATAGTATATAAGCCGGTTGTATCCGGTAGAATCGTCGTTGTATAAGTCTGTCCGCCTTTCTTGTAAGTAATTTTAACTTTGTCTTTGTTTGCGTCCTGCTGACGGTTTTCAATTAAATAATATTCTGAAGAGTTTATCGGCACTTTCAATAAAGTAGTATCTTGAAACACTGAAGATGATCTTGCGGCAACGCTTTGATGTGAACTTAATTTAGAAATAGTTATGGGTGTCTCCCATCCTAAAAACATTTTTTCCCATGGAGAGGGTTCAGGTGGAAACATTCCATTATTCGCAACGATTGCTTGCCCATCCATCAAACCAAAACGACCGATAGCACTTATACCGGTATCGGTATTAAACAAATCCGGCAGTCCAAGAAAACTTGCAATGTTCGCAACTAAAGCACCGTTTATTGTTATCTGCATCAAAATAGTTGAATTATCAACGGCAGATACTTCTCTCGACTCGGTTTCGGGAAGTATGATTGAGTTTGAAATTTTACCATGTTTTGTTGGGAACCCGGTAAATTGATTTCCGAAAATTTTTTGAAATGAATTTTGCCCCATATAAAGAGACGGCATATTTCTATCGATAGAAAAGATACCCAAATCTAGACCGCTGCTTACCCCGGCATGAAATATTACAAATAGATCGTAATCTGAAAATTTTATATTAGAAAATTTGTTGTCGGCAATTGCCCAAACTTCTTTTGCAAAATTTGCAAGCGGAGTTAAATCTTTAGATTGATATTCCTGAACATAATTTCGTAAGGTTTGTGATACGGTGATTATCTCCGGTAAAACTTTATAATTAATATTCAGTTTACCACGAGAAATTTTATTAAAATAATTTTTCGCAAATAGAAGATGATCCGAAAAATAATTTGCATTATGAGGAAGCGGGTCTAAAATTGTATCACCGTAATCTTGAGTATAATTTGAACCGAATTTACCAGTTCCAATAGTTGCATCATATTTATCTTCTTGAAAATCTACCATCACGGCAAGAATTTTCAGCGTGTCCGAAGACGATAAATTTTTCAGAATCGGAGACGGATCGTGAATTGTCCTTTCGACAAAAGATTGGGCAGATGTACTGCCCAATCCAATAATCAATGCAAGAAATAGTTTTTTCATTTCAGTTTAGATTCCGCGTGGAAAACCGAGTGTTGGTTTTGATACCGATCCCCACCCAACTAGTAATGTGAAACGCAATGTATTAGAAAGAGGATGGTTCTCTGTTCCTTTGAAAATATCAGTTGTTATGTAACTAAAATCGAATCCATATAAATCATAACGGATTCCGGCGCCTAATGTTACAAATTTTCTGTTACCGTGATCCGGATCTTCATAGAAAAATCCCAAACGGAGAGCAAACATAAAATCTGAAGGAATGCCGTACCAATATTCCATTCCCATAGCTGTATTAATAGTCTTTAGAACTTCTGTGAACGGGCGGTCGGTCCATGATGTAAAGAGTGCTTTATAAAATTCCGGACGTCTGCCGGAACTATCCGCAACACCAATCAAGAGTTTACTAAAATCCAAAGTGTATGTAAGCGAATTATATTCATCTTGGAAAATTCTTGCTGCAAGACCAACACGCAGATCTGTTGGAATAGGATCTGATTGCGCCTGATCTATATAATAAATTTTAGGACCAAGGTTGCTCAGATTGAATCCAAGACTAAATGAATTTCCAAGATCGCCAAGGAAAGGAACTTCGAAATGTTCCGGGCGGTACATTGCACCGATATCGAAACTAACAGATGTTGCAACCCCTGAACCTTGCTCGGCTTCAGTCGGTTTATCTGCAAGACGGCTATGTATCAATCTAAAATTGAAACCCATTCCCCAATTATTACTTAACTTGGTTGCGTAACCAAGCGTCAATGCTGCATCGAAAGATTTGAATGTTCCGATCGGATCCGGAGAATTCGAACTCGTTCTAACAAATTCACCAAAGTTCATATATGTTATACTTGCCGTTATACTACCGTTTAAATCGTCCATGTATTCACGGTAAGTTGCATAATCGTAAAATAGGTCGAGTTGAAATTGCGGAAGCCAATTGCTATGCGTAAAACTAAATTCGGAACCTGTTAAGAATGCTATTCCTGCTGGATTCCAAAAGATTGCGGCTGAGTTATCAGCCAAACCGGTTCCGGATTCACCAATACCGCCGGCACGAGAATCTGGTGCAAGAAGGAGAAACGGAACTGCCGATTCGCCTTGTGCTTCAATTCTATTTCCGAACGACATTATCAATGCGCACACTATAAAAAGCATCGATATTTTTTTCATTTTTACTACCTCCAATAAAAGATATTTTTATTCATGATTTATATTCTATCTAACTACTGCTAACTTTCCAAGCACGTTATCTTTAAACAAACCATCCACCGACTCAACAATCAGTTTGTAAAGATAAGTGCCGTTTGCAATTTGATTTCCATCTTCATCGCGTCCATCCCAATCAATCTTTACAAATTTATCCAGCAAGTCAGTTGCTTCAATTTGTTTTATCAATCTTCCGGCAATGGAATAGATTTTTATCTTGGCATTAATCGCACTGCTTATATTATGTTGAAATGTAAATGTTGTATTTGATGAAAACGGGTTGGGATAATTAACTACATCGCGAAGTACAATTCCATTATCAGCCGAAACAACTGTGAATGAAGCATCTTGAGTTGATAAGTTGTTGTAAACATCCCAAGCTTTAATTGTTAATTTATAATCGCCCGGACTCATATTTGTAAATTTGTAATTAATGGTACCCGATTTACCGCCGGAATTAAGATCACCGACAAAATTATTTGAAAAATCTATCGCGTTAGTTTGATCATCATTCAAGATCCCTTCCAGTTTATGCCCAATACCGGTGCCTGTTGTATTCAAGCCGGTTTGATCTGAAAGTTTTGCAATCAATGTAAAATCCGGATTAACCAAATAAGAGCTCGTAAAATTTACATTGTCAAAATAGATTGCGATATCCGGCCCTTTACCATCGCTCTTCGCATCCGGATTTGTTCCACCGACAATAATATTATTTGTAAACCCAACTCCATCAATGCTGCTGTTGGAGATATATGAGACAATCTTTCCATTTTTGTTTTCATATGAAATATCTTTTGGAACAACAAACTCGGATTGGAATTCACCATTTGTAACTGTTGCTCTTCCTTTGTAAATCAATCCTCCGGGAAGAGTAATTGTGTAATTCATTTCTTTTAATTCAAGAGAGCGCTCCGAATCGAATACACTTACAACCGCTTCGCCATTGTATAAATTCTTTGTCCCGTCCGGATTTCTTACAGAACCTTTAATAATCACCGGGCTAAGTGCATTTAACTGAACTAACGCTTTTAAACTTTTACCATTAACTGAATCAATTGCGGTTTTCATCTGAGGTTCATCAAGACGTAATGCAGGATCGCCAAACAAGTGATACTTATCATCATTTTCGTAATTGAGAAATTGTTTTGTAAGAAAATATGCTTTCCCAATTCTTACAGGCAAGTTATTTGCGTCCCGCACTCTGAAAAGATTTGAATATAACGAATCGTTTATCTCGGCATTGGAAGTTGAAAAAACGACTCGTGCCGCAGTAAAAGCTGCTATTGAACCACCATCACCTTTATTATTCATTAATTCGGTTGAACTTTGAGTTGACGGATCATCATATTTTCCGAAGTCGCAGGTTGCTGCAGTTAAGAAAAAATAATTTTGATTTACTAATTGCGGAATTGTTGTTGTTTTTTCAAAGACACTTTCATGCGCCCAAACACCGGGATTACCATGCCCAATCCAATTTAAAATTAGAGTTCCATTATTGACAGCATCAACTATAGCTTTATTAACTCCAGGTTTTCTTCTGCCGGATCCGGTAAAAACAGTTGGATAAGCAGCAAGATAAATTTTATCCAAATCAAAATATTTTGGAATTTTATTGTTAGCTAAATTTTCCGATTGAGCTGTATGGGTGCTGCCGTCATCCTGTCCGGCAGCAGCAGGTCCGTCATCTGCCGCAAGTGTAATTGTATTGCGCCAAATTCCTTTCTCCAAACCGGTTTCGTATTTGATAACTTTAGCAATCACAACATCGGCATCTTGAGTTGTTTGAATATTCATTCTACCGATTGCAAGATCAATTTTTCTATCGTCACCGGAAACACGGGCAAAGTAATCATCCATTGGATATGAAGAAATTTCATCCAACGATTCCGCCGTTTGATAAGTAGGAATAAAATTTACATTTAATTTTTCGCTATTGAGATAATCATAATCACCGTCGCCGAATAATAGAAGGTAAGATGGTTTGATCTGCCAGTTGTCATATGCAAATTTTACGAAATCTCTGATAGCTGTAGGATCAAGCACTCCGCCGGAAAATTCATTCATTATATCATCTACATAAAAAATCTGTGTGGATAATTTATAAGGTGACTGACTTGAACGGTAAGATGCATATTTTTCGGCTTGGGTTTTGAAATCGCGCGGAGCTATAATAATCATTTCGCTGCCGGCCAAATTACCTCGAAGATTCGAGTTGGTAATTTTTATCCCGTTTACCGGTACCTTAAAACCTGACTGCCCGACAGAAAGATATTTGCTCACGTTACCTTTAATTTCGCTTGCCTCAAACTTTAACTGACCGCCGCTGATTGCAGCCCCGCTGATAATTTTAACATTTGCGTAATCGGTCACATCAAATGCCTGAATCGTACTATTCGAAAAGTTACTAAGAGTATATTCAATATTAGTAGTGGTATCTTTGGAGAAAAATAAAAGATTATCCGAAATAGAGTTTAGTGCTCTCTGATAATAAATTTCAAAATAATCCAGATATAATCTTTGCGCATCTGAACTCGATGTAAGTGAAATCTTTAGATTGCTTCTTTCTTGAGAAAGAGTACCACTATATGTTGCAGTTTCTGACCCCGAATCTTCATAGCCATAAATAAAATCGACAGTACCTCTAATAGAAGTATTGTAGATCTGAGTACCACTCTCCTGAACCAAAACTGAAACCGCAGTAGTGCCGCCGTTTATAAGTCTGAATTTGTAATTGATCTTACTTGAAGGAAGAATTCCGGTTAATGTATTAATATAAGTTCTACTTTTTGTAAAGGAATCAAATTGGTCTCCTAAATAGTCTCTACCGGATTTACCAATGTTAGTACTGTCTTTATCGTTACTTACAAATGCAAACGTTGATTGCTGTGGGTATGCGTTTGAAATATTTAACGAAGGTTTTTCAGTCATCCGCTTTCCATTTGTAGAACTGATGTTGAGCAGATAATAATTCTTTTTTGAATATGGCTGTTTCAAACGGATAATTTTTTTCAGCAATGTACTATATTCCCAAAATTCTGGTTGTCTTCCGTAAAAGAGAATGTAATCACTCGCATCAAACTTGCCGTCTTGCTCTCCGGATATATAGATAGCATTTTCAATTGGTCCGCTGCTTTTAGATAAACTAACAGCTTCCGGTAAAGAATAACCTCCATAACCAAATATCTTTATCTTCCTAGGATCAACGTTGTTAACATCAACACCCAATGCCTGCAGATAATTTCTGTCTATTCTGTAAATTCCTTCTCCCGGAGTTTCAATGCGATACCAATCCCCGTCTGCAAAAGCCGAGCTGGATATTTTTTGGAGTTTCTTTTCTGCAACACCCCAATTTTTAGCAACATCCCAATTAAGAACAACTGATTGAAGCAAATCGTCTTTTACTGGTTGAGCGGCTGCACGAGATGATGAAAAGGAAATCTTGAAAATAATTTTCTTATATACTTTAATTGTATTTGATTTACCGTCAAATTGAATCGGGTAAATATTAATTGTTTGTACTGGAAGATTTCTGACTAACCCAAATTCTCCAAAAGAAACTAAATCCGGCTCTGACGTTGAGGAATAATTATCACCTTTTAAATATTTTTCAACTGCACCAACCGAATATTTTTCCAAACGGGGATTTGGCAAATATTTTCCGCTAAGTATAGAAAAATCTGAACTTAGAACCTGAATCGTATTCCCTACTTCAGAAGGAACGCCAATATTTAATGCACGGACTTGAAGCTGCGGTAATCCTTGTTTTGCAAAATTTGCAACAAACCCACCGAGCAATTTTATTTTAAAAAATTGTTCGCCCTGCGATGAAATTGCAGAAGTGTCGCCGTAAACCGGGTGGTACTCTAGGATGATGGAATTTAAATCTGATGAAAGAATTTTAATGTCCTGGGCAGACAAGACCAGATTTAAAACAAAAAAGAGAATCATTAAAGAGAATTTAGTTTTCATCGCGCTATTGAGAATAATGTTAAATTTTTAAAATTTTATTGCTGAATATAGTATTCAAAAGCGGTAGACAAACTCTCTATAATTTTTCTCCATTTTTACGAGGCAAAATTTAGGGAAGATACCATCGCTTGTCAAGTCAATTAAGAATATTCTCACATTTTTATATTGATGTGTGATCTATCCGGTTTTCCTAACCACCCCGGTTAATTATCTAAAATCTCGTTCATACCAAGCAGCAATCAAGCAAAAATAGAAACTGCATACCATTTCGAAAATTTTTATTCACACTTTTACTAGGAAAAATACCGCAATATTTTTTTTATAATCCCAGAGCCATTTTATTATTTTTCATCGCATTAATGCAAAATTGAATATGCGCATCTAGTGCAATACCAAGCACTTCAGCACCTTTTGTAATATCATCGCGATTCACTGCACGCGCAAAAGCTTTATCTTTCATTTTTTTGATGACGGATTTCAATTCAACCTCATCAATACTTTTGCTCGGGCGAACATAAGTCACTGCGGTTATAAATCCGGCTAACTCATCACATGCAAAGAGGGTTTTCATTAATAATGTCTCTCTTGGAATATTTGAGTAATCCGCATGAGACATAATGGTATTCCGGAATTCATCATCAAATCCTCTCTCTTTCAAAATTTCACTTCCTTTAAATGGATGTTCTTCTGCTGTTGGATATTTTTCATAATCAAAATCGTGAAGCAGTGCAACATTTCCCCAATACTCAATATCTTCATTAAATTTTTCTGCGTAAGCCCGTACACATGTTTCTACCGCAAAAGCATGTTTTAATAAACTATCGCTTTTGGTAAATTCATTCAAAATTTCCTGGCAGAAATTCCGGTCTCTCATTTTTTCACCGTTCATTTTTTAACTCCACTCTTTGGATTGAAGGAAGGACAAATATCTGCCAGCACACAAAGATGACACTGCGGTCGATTTGCAAAGCATACAATTCTTCCATGTGTGGCAAGCCAATGCGATGCATTGATCCAATAACTTTCCGGCAATAATTCTTTTAAACGGAATTCAATTTTTTCCGGATCCGATGTTTTCACTAAGCCAAGCAAGTTTGATAACCTTTTAACGTGAGTATCAACTGCAATTGCCGGAATTCCAAATGCATTTCCCGCAACGACAGATGCGGTTTTTCTGCCTACACCGGAAAGTTTTGTGAGCGCATCAAAATCTTTTGGCACTTTACCATTATGTCTTTCAATTAGCTCCGCACAACAATTGCGAATACTCTTAGCTTTCTGCCTGTAGAATCCCGTAGAAAAAATATCTTTCTCAAGTTCCGTATTTTCAACTTCTAGATAGTCTTCCGGCTTTTTGTATTTCTTGAAAAGAGTTTTTGTTACGATGTTAACCCGCGCATCTGTACATTGTGCGGAAAGAATGGTTGAAATTAATAACTGAAATGGTGAAGTATAATCCAGTGCTGGTCGAACAGCGGGATATTCTTTTCCGAGAAGATCGAAAATTTTTTTTGCATATTTTTTATCTGTTAATTCACTCATCTCTTAAAAACTTCTTATCCTTAATTAATAATCTTTCAACAGGCTTATCATTAATTAAATGATTCTGAATTATTTCTTCTACATCATCAACCTTTACCCCGCCGTACCAAATTTGTTCCGGATAAACTACAATGCTAGGACCAAACGCACAAGCATCTAAACAACCGGTGCCGTTTGCACGCATTTTTTTGTTGAGTCCCAATTCTTTCAGACGTTTTTTAAAAAGATCACGGATTGCCAACGAATTCTTTTCGGAACAACAACCGCGGGGATCACTAGGATCTCTTTTATTTTCGCAAATGAAAATATGTTTTTCGTATCGAGACATAAGATTCGTCCAAAATGAAAATAGAAATTTATTTACCGGTTAATATTAAACAAAAAAGGGAAACAAATAATTTCCCTAATAGTAGCGCGTACGGGGGTCCTCCGTAGGAGTCCCTTCGGGAGAACCCGTGATCTCCGCTTTATTTAAATTATCCCCTTCTCTTTTAGCCAGTTATATCCATCTATCGACTTGAAAAATCTTTCTCTTTCAAAAGCTTCTTTCCTTGAGGTGAATTCTTCAAAATAGTGCAATTTATAAGGTCGGTGCCCCTTTGTATACTTAACTTTTCCATTATTATGTTCTTTTAATCTACTCTCTAAGTCTTTTGTTGATCCGTAGTAGTAGGTACCATCCTTAATACTTCTTAATAAATAAGCAAACATCAACATAACCGACTATAAAAAAATGTAGCGCGTACGGGGGTCGAACCCGTGATCTCCGCCTTGAGAGGGCGGCGTCCTGGACCACTAGACGAACGCGCCATTTTATTTTACGCTGTGCAAAAATAACTCAATGAGCGCAATAAACAAAAGATTAGTTGAACCCTTGTGTAATTTTTGCTTTTATGAGTACATTTATCCCAAGGTAAACTAAATTGGGTTAGTTTCAGTTGGAGGTCTCTTCATTCAATACTTTTACAATTGCTGCATTTTACTTGGTTAATACTACGATATGGGAAGTCGATGGACTATTTTTTATCTCTCTAACAATTTTTAATCCCGTTCTTCCGGCGAGACCGCCAATCCCCTTTCCGGCAAGATATGATTTGAAATTTCTGTAATGTTCTTTACCGGCGGCAAATTCAACAAATTCATTTAAGAATGACCAGAAATTATTTGGACGAGGGTACAAATAATCTACGACTATTATTTTGTTAACTGATTCGGAAAGTGCAAGTAAAAGATTCTCCCTTTTATCTTCATCCACTTCGTGTATGACATAGGAGATTACGGCAAAATCAAATTGCTTATTTTGAGATTGCATGAAAGTCTTAGCGTCCGTGTGATGAAATGAAATTTTTTCGGATGGGCTTTTGGAAAGATTATTTAACGCCAACTCAATATTTTTTTTTGAAGGATCAATTCCTTCATACCTACTGAACTTTGAAACTAATTGAAATGCTAATCTGCCTGTTCCGCATCCGACATCTAGAAGTGAGCAATTATCTGATAAGAGTGATCTGACTATTCGATAAGCTTTATCTTGATTCGGCGCGATTATTTTATCGTAGAATAATCCGTCGTACCAATGATCTTTATTTTGAAATTCCATTAACCTTTTTCCAAAAAAATAATCTTTTTTATGATATACACAGAGTAAAAACTTTTTTCATATCAGTTTTCTAGCAGAGAAACTAAGACTGAACTCTTCTATTTTTTTTATCATCATTTCTTTTTCAATCTCATCAAGGAAGCTGGCAATAAAAGAATTTTTGGCGAGCTGATAAATCTCTTCTCTTGTCAAGCTCAATGATTCTGCCAATGCCAAATAATTTTCACTTATATATCCGCCAAAATATGCCGGATCATCCGAGTTGAGAGTTACAAGTAATCCTTTCCTCATCATTTCTTTTAATGGATGTTCTGTTAAGTTCTTCACCACTTTTAATTTTAAATTGGAAAGCGGACAAACAGTTAGCGGAATTTTCGTCTGATATAAGTATTCTACCAAAGATTCATCATCAAGAGAATGATTGCCGTGATCAATTCTTGAGACTTTCAATAAATTAATTGCTTCCCAGACATATTCAGCCGGACCTTCCTCACCCGCATGGGCAACTGTTAAAAATCCTTTATCACGGGCGCTATCAAACACTTCTTTAAATTTTGAAGGAGGATTACCAATCTCTGCAGAATCAAGTCCGAATGCAGTGATCCAATTTTTGTATGCACATGCTTTATTAAGAGTTTCCATTGCCGAGTTTGAATCCATGTCTCTTAGAAAACATGGAATTAACTTGCTTGTGATTCCAAATTTCTCATTGGCATCATCAAGGGCTCTATGGATGCCTTTGATAACTGTGTGGAAGCTAATACCGCGATTCGTATGAGTCTGGGGATCAAAAAATATCTCTGCATGAAGAACATTTTGCGAATGAGCTTTCTCTAGGTAAGCCCAAGTCATATCATAAAAATCTTGTTCGGTGATTAGAACCGAAGCGCCTTCGTAATAAATATCAAGGAATTCTTGTAGATTGTTAAAGTGGTATGCGTCGCGAAGTTCTTGTATCGATTTTTGTTTTATCTTTATGTTGTTTCGTTTAGCAATTTCGAACATCAGCTCCGGTTCCAATGTTCCTTCAATATGCAAATGCAATTCCGCTTTTGGAATCCCCTTAATAAATTCTTCTAAAGATTTATTTACGCTCATTAATTCTCAATTTGGTTGTTTAAGCAAATATTGAATTCTGTACTCTCAATTTTCAATTTACACTTTTTTAGGTAGGTTCGGAAAACTTTGATTCTTCAAATAATTAAGATGAGATTTATATTTTTGATATTCCTATTTCATAATCCCACTTCTCTACTTTGTAAAGTAAATATTTGATTAATTAATTCCAATTTTAGACGCTGAATAAATTCTTCTTCACTTATTAAGAATCGAACATTAATTTAAGAGTAAAAATACACCGCCTAAAATGACAAGAATCCCACAGATTCTTTTTATCCAAAGAATAGTTTTAGATTCTTCGCTCCAGTTCAAATACTGCTGAACTTTTTTGGTTAATGTTCCGGCGCCTACAATAACTGAACAATGTCCTATTCCGAAGGCAAGTAAAAATACCATCGCAAGGAAATAATTTGTTTGAGCAGTTTGAAATACTATACCAAGAACCGGTGCCATATAAGCAAATGTACAAGGTCCAAGCGCTAAGCCAAATAGTAACCCAAGTATCAGTGCAGCCCATAATCCTTTCGCTTTTGTAGGCTTTAACCCTATGTTCCAATTAAGTTTTATTATATCGAGAAGATAAAGCCCAACAAGAAAAAATATTCCCGCAACAAGATAATTCCCGATCTTCCCGACATCACCCATTAGTCTTCCAAGCGACGCAGTTATAATTCCGATTATTGCTATCGTGATTAATATCCCGACAGAAAAAACAAGTGAGATGTAAAACGTTCTTCTCAAAGAGATTTTCCCTTGAGAACTGATAAATCCAACAACAAGCGGAATGCTTGACAAGTGGCATGGCGAAAGAAGTATTGATAACACTCCCCACGCAAATGAAGCCAGGACTGCAATCCACACAGCACCGTTCATAGCATCGTACAAAATTCCGAATATTTGGTCAATCATCTATTCTCCCTTCTCCGTGCGACTCAGTACAAACTCTTTGTTTCTCCGTGTAAGTTTTTTGTTACACAGAGGAACGCAGAGATTTCGCAGAGAGCCATCGAGTTTATTTTTTCACTTTCAAACCTTTCCCTTGCAGAAGTTTATCTATTTCTTTCTCCGGATAAAATCCTTCGTGACGGAAAAATTCCTTCCCTTTCTCATCAAGAAATACCTGAGTTGGAATAAGCTTTATCCCATATTTTTCAGCCATTGGTTTTTGCTCTTCTGTCCAGACATCATAAAAAATTACTTTTACTCTTTCACCAAATTTTGCTTCAATTGCCTTCATAACCGGCTGCATTTGTTTACACGGTATACAGTTTACAGAACCGAGTTCAATAAATGTTACTTTTGGTTTTGATTGACCGAATGTTACTCCAGCAAAGATAAAAACAATAAATAAAAATGCTCCTCTTGAATATTTTCCCGCTAAACGGGATCTCGTTTCACTCAACATTTTAATTTTCCTTTAACCAGTTTATAATCTGTTTGTCTTTTGGAATAATTCCGAAACTTTTTACTTTATCATTTATGACCAAGCCGGGCGTCATCATTATGCCGGACTTTACAATTTCTTCAAGATCAGTAACCTTTTCAACTACAGCATCAATATTATTTGAAGATATTAATTCTCGGACTTTCGCCTCAAGTGTCTGGCACTTTTTGCATCCGGTGCCAAGAACTTTTACTGAAACCATTTCTACTCCTTTAATAAATCAAATTAAAAAGATAACCAACAATAATTATTCCCGCGGCTACAACTCCGACAAAAACAAAAATCAATTGCAGCTTGAGAACTTTTTTAAGAATTATAGTTTCGGGGAGCGACAAACCGATAACGCTCATCATAAACGCAAGCACAGTTCCTAGCGATGCGCCTTTTTCCAACAATGCTTGAACTATCGGAATTATCCCCGCAGCATTTGAATACATAGGAACGCCAAGAATAACAGCAATCGGGACAGACCACCATGCTGATTTACCCATCAGCGAAGCCATAAAGTTTTCCGGCACATATCCGTGTATTCCCGCGCCGACAGCAATTCCGATTACTATATATATCCAAACTTTACTAACAATTTCTTTTACGGCATCAATACCGGCGGTTATTCTTTGAGAGAAAGGAATTTTTTCTTCTTCCATTTCAAGATGTCCAGCTTTAACTTCATATACCCACGGTTCAACATACCTTTCTAATTTTAATCTGCCGATTATATAACCGGAAATCATCGCTATTAACAAACCGGTTGACATATATAAAAGAGCTGTCTTCCAACCGAACAAACCGAAGAGCAAAACAAGTGCAACTTCATTTATCATTGGCGCTGCAATTAGAAAAGAAAACGTTACACCAAGCGGAACTCCGCTTTCTACAAATCCGAGGAAAAGAGGAATTGCTGAACATGAGCAAAATGGAGTTACAATTCCCAATAGACTTGCCGAAACATTTCCGGCAAAAAGCTTTTTACCGCCAAGCAACTTTCTTGTTCGTTCCGGAGAGAAGTAGCTTCTTATTATTCCAACACCAAAAACAATTAGCGTAAGTAGTAGAAGAACTTTCGGCACTTCGAAGATGAAAAACCAGACAGCATCTGTAAGATGGGCGCCTTTAGATAGGTTCACGATTTCATAAATCAAAAAGTTTGTGAGGTTTTCAAGATTCAAATAAAGAATAAGCCACACCGGCAACAACACTAGTGGAATTAGGAATTTGGTTTTTTCTTCGTTCAATTTATTTGAGAGATAATTCATTTTAATACCATTCATTATGGACAAACATTAGGAGCTTTGACAGTTCCTTCCTCTGCATTTTTAAAATATTTTTTCTGAAACCATAAAGCTACATTCACCAACGCAATGAGAACCGGCACTTCTACAAGAGGACCAATAACAGCAGCGAATGCTTCTCCGCTGTTTATTCCAAACACAGCGACTGCTACTGCAATTGCTAATTCAAAATTGTTACTGGCAGCAGTAAAGGAAAGTGTTGCTGTTTTTGAATAATCCGCTCCGATCTTTCTTCCCATATAGAAAGAAACAAGAAACATTATCACAAAATAGAATAGCAGCGGAATTGCAATGCGCACAACATCGAGCGGTATTTTTACAATGTATTCACCCTTAAGCGAGAACATTACGATGATTGTGAAGAGCAGAGCAATTAGAGTTATTGGACTAATCTTTGGAATAAACTTCGTCTGATACCATTCTTTGTTTTTCAGTTTTATCAATGTGAAGCGAGTTATTATTCCGGCTATGAAAGGAATTCCAAGATAAATAAAAACACTCTCCGCAATTTGTCCGATTGTTATATCAACTTTGAATGATTGAAAACCGAACCAATGAGGTAAAACTGTTAAGAACACATAAGCATAAACCGAAAAGAAGAGCACTTGAAAAATTGAGTTGAACGCAACCAGACCGGCAGCATACTCAGTATCACCTTTTGCAAGTTCATTCCACACAATTACCATTGCAATACATCTCGCAAGTCCAATCAGTATTAAACCAGCCATATAATGCGGGTAGTCTTGTAGAAAAATTATTGCAAGAAAAAACATTAAGATTGGTCCGATAATCCAGTTCTGAACTAGCGAAAGAGAAAGTAGTTTTACGTTTTTGAATACATCTCCCAACTCTTCATATTTAACTTTTGCAAGAGGAGGATACATCATAAGAATCAAGCCGATTGCAATAGGTATGTTTGTGGTGCTTTCTGGTGATGATTTAAGTGACTCCCAAAATTTTGCTATTCCCGGAAAGAGATAACCTGAAAAAACTCCGATGAACATTGCAAGAAATATCCAAAGAGTTAAATATCTGTCTAAGAATGAAAGTTTTTTTGTAAGTGAGCTCATATCATTTCCTTTTTATTGTTTCTTTTTTCTTAGTACACAAAGACATGAACCGCTAAGCATTTCTTTATTATTTATTTTCAGTGGCAACTCATCCCTGTCCCATTCAAACATACCTCCGATAAGATTACCTACATTTGTAAATCCTTTTCCAATTAGGAACTCTACAATCTCTCTGCTTCTTAATCCTGCATTGTCAGCAATTATAACCGGAATATCTTTGGAAATATTATCATAATGATCTCTAACTGATTCCGGTCTACTGTAAATAATATTAGGAACGTCAAATTGTTTATAGAGGTATTCGAATTCCCGTCTCAAATCAATCAGTAATGCGCCTTTTTGACATTCTTCCAAAACTTCTCTTGGTGAAAAATGCCGAATACCGTTAATAATATTTCCTTTATTGCAAAACATTTGATCTGCCTACAAATTTGACAATCAAGGTTTCTATCAGACCTTAATTATTCTCTTTGGCTAATTCATTTATCAACAGATGTGCTAATGTTGATTTTGTCGGGAGCTTACCGTTGTGAACAACTTTACCGTTTATAACCAGGCCCGGTGTGCTCATAATTCCGTAACTCATTATGTCTTTGTAATCTGTTACTTTTTCTACTTCAGCTGCAATATTATTTTCTGATATAACTTCTTTGCAGAGCTTTTCTAAATTGATACAGTTCGCGCAGCCTGATCCAAGCACTTTGATGTTTAGCATTTTTTTAACTCCTTAAATTTTCTTCGTAGAATTTGTAAAAGTCATTTTTAATTTCATCTCTAATTTTTCTGAACTCAGAAAGAATTTCTTCCTCCGTTCCGGTTGCGTCCGCCGGATCTTCAAAACCTATATGCAATTGCTTTCCAACTTTTCCAATAAATACCGGACAAGTTTCTTTTGCGTTATCGCATACAGTAATAACGTAATCGAAAGAATCACCTAAGAATTGATCAACCATTTTGGGATGGTTTTTTGAAAGATCGATTCCTACTTCTTTCATTACCTGGATCGCTTTCGGATGCACTTGTTTGGATGAATTCGTACCTGCTGAATTAACTTCTAATTGTGAATCGTGGGAA
Organism: Ignavibacteriales bacterium; assembly: GCA_026390795.1. Lineage (NCBI taxonomy): Bacteria > Pseudomonadati > Ignavibacteriota > Ignavibacteria > Ignavibacteriales > Ignavibacteriales bacterium. Next base: position 30,784 of record JAPLFG010000002.1, on the reverse strand, counting down.
TCAATCCCTTTGGAAAAAGATTTCAAGAATCCTTCAGCCATTTGACTTCTGCAGCTGTTTCCGGTGCAGAGTATCAAAATTTTTTTTAACATTTTTATTTTCTCCTACTTCTAATTCGCTTTTCACCGAATTGTTGAATCAAAAAAAATTATAACCCGCAAACTTTAAAACGGTCAACAACTTTAACTTTCTGTTTATCATTTTCAATCAATTGATTATCGCCTAACCAAAAATCCAATTGGCTCAAAATCGCAGAAATTCTTTGATCTCCGGGTCTCTGGTTGATAAGATAGTTCACCCATTTCCCTTCTCTTTCTTCCAATATAAATCCTTCTTTTTTTAATACACTTAGATGCTGCGAAACAGTGGAGGCGGCAAGTTGAAGAATATCAGTAATTTCGCAAACACAAAGAGGTTTTATTTGAAGCATTTTTAAGATACGCAGACGATTCTTATCAGAAAGTGCTTTGAATATATTTGTCGATTCTTCCATAATCTCATTTCGTTAACGACCGAAATATATGGCGGGTTTATTTGAAAGTCAATTTGAGACTACGATTATATTTTTGAAAAAGATAATTCCATCAAAAGCGATAACGAAGAAGTTCAAACTACCGTCCAATCGCTCGATGAAGAGACAAAAAAAATAATCCGGAAAGCTCTTAAGTTGGCCGATGGGAAGATTTACGGTAAGGATGGTGCCGCATTCTTGCTCAAAATGAAACCGACAACATTGCAAAGTAAAATCAAAAAGCTTAAGATTATTTTATAGTTTCTTATATAGATTTTAATTGATCAAATAGCTAGAAATATAAAACTATGCATTTAGGAGGCGTTTCATATTATTCTTTTCAGTGATTTTAATTTGGTTATACGAAGGAATTTTCTTTTAAATATTGCAGACCAATTTTTCTTAATTCCTTCAATTCATATAGAGTGTGGGCGTCACTGTTTACATAAACCTGGTTACAATTTCTCAACATCTTATGAAGGTTTTTAATGTTTGTCCTTTTGTTTACAAAATTAGCGCAATTAAATTCCATCGGTTTTTCGTATTTGTTACATAATTCAATAATAGCATCTATATCAATATATTCTTCAAAATATGTTGAACATGGATGAGCCAAAAAAGATATTTTTTCATGAAACCGTTCTATTGCATTTAAATATCCTTCCGTTATTTTCTTCGGGTAACTCGGATAGATCGGTGCAGGATGAGACGAAAGCAAAATTGTATCCGAAGTTGCACCCTGTATATCCATGCATATATCACCGTCTTCATTTAATAAATCTGCTTCAATGCCGAAAGTGACTTCAACATTGTTATGTACGTTTTTCCAACGTTCTATCATTGTATAATGATTTTTTTTTTACAAATTTTCTTATATCAAGATGCATTTGACAATGATCTGTAATGGTGATTTTAGTAAGTCCGATCTCTCCGGCAAATTTTACAATCTCATCAACAGTATTCATTCCATCAGAATAGTTAAGAGAATGAATATGATAATCCTCATTACCCGGGTTAATTATTTCCATATTTCCTCAACAGAGTAAAACTGATTTATTTTTTAAAATTAATTTTCGTTAACGGGGATTTCCAATTTGAAACCTTGTCATTTAACATCAAGGATTAAAACGCCAAAACTTTTCAAATTCTTTTCGCCATTTATTATTCCGGCGGTATAGACCCGGTGAGTTCTTTCATCAAGTGCAATTGTCTTGGCGCCTTTCACAGTTACTATATTTGCCAACACTCTATATTTATCGGGAGAATCTTGTTTAATAACCGTGATAGTTCCGTCGCCATTTGAACAGAAAATAAGATGCAGCATTGGATCAAATACGCAACCATCAACACCGCCGCCGATAGGAACTGTTTTAATGACCATCCCGGATTCCATATCAATAACTGCCATAAAATTATTTCTACCGGCTGAAAATAATCTTTTGTTTTTCCTATCTATTGCTAGTCCCGTTGGTATTTTGCATGGTTTAACCGACCATCTCGAGATTACTTCAAGAGTCTTCGGGTTGAATATGTTTACAGCATTCGTGTCTTCTAGATTCACAAACATTTTTCCAATCAAATCCGAGACGGAAGCTTCAGGAGCGCCATCAAGCTTAATTGTTCCAACAATTTTATTAGACTCGGCATCAATAGCCGTTATATCCGCACTTTTATTGTTTGATGTAAAAATTCTTTTTGAAAAAGGATCATACGTAATCGCGTCCGGTTTTTCACCTGTTACTTTTATTTTAGAAATTGGCTTCAGTGTTTTGAGATCAAATACTGTAACAGAATTACTGACGCCTTCGCTTATAAATCCTTTACCAAATGCAAATGCCACACCGTGAACACCTTGCAAATCTGAGATTTCACCAATCAAGGTATTGTTATCCAGATCAATTACATGAACTCTAGTTTCATGTGCTACATACAATCGGTGCATGGTTGTATCAATAGAAAGATAATCCCATTTCCCCTCGCCGCCAATGTTAATTGCACCAACAATTTTGTAAGCTGATTTTTGAGAAAATAATTTTGCCGGTTGCAGTAATATCATACCTAAAAAAATGTACAAAACATATCGCACTAACATTTTCATTTTACTCACCTCATATTTTTACCGTCCACACTAAACAAATCTTAACTGAACTGATATGATTCACTTTTCGGATCGAATTAATTTCATTTCTAAAAAAAATACCCGAATTAGTTGATCTTAGATAAGCGATGAACTTCTATCTCATATAATCCATCAATTTTAGCAAAGCAATCTTTAAATCGTCTTGTATACATATGCGCATCCAGATCCTCAACGCTTTCCCAATTTTCATAGAGCATTATTACCAGCGGATTTTCCAGGTCTTCATAGAAGATATAATCAACGCATCCTTTTTCTTTCCTGGTAGGTTCAACAAGTGTTAATAATTCTCTGCGGACTTCTTCGTTTGCATTTTGCTTTATTGTGAATTTAGCCATGATAGTCAATAACGACATGATTTACTCCTTAATAAGAATAGAGAAAGGGATTAAAAAAATACTTTTTGAATATGCCGTTCGTATAAATTTTGAATTACATTTTCCGCAATTACTTCTTCATATTTATCTAAAGCATTTAGATAGCGGTCGCCCATTTCTGAGGCAACTTTGTAACCCACATGAAGCAGCTGCCGGAAATTTAAATTGTACTCTTCATTTGATTGATTATGCCGTAATGTTGCGGCATATTTCTCTCCTGTCCAATTATCAACTTCTTCCGGAATAGGAAGTTTTTTTGTATCAATATCAATAACCGTTTTGTATGGACCGCAAAGTTCATCATACCGGTTATATGCACTTTTATAAATTTCTTTCGCTATCTGCAAACCTTCACCTCCGGCTGAAGCTAATCCAATTAATTCCTCAAGCCATGTAGTCCCTGCAGTTTTAAGGTGAATGCCCGCATCAAATTTTTTAATGGCTTTGTTTATAGGTGAGTAGATTGAGAATTTATCGCTGCCGGAGTGAACGCTTAGTTTCAGATTTTTAGGAAGATTAAACTCATTTACAGCAAATTTTATAACTGCTAGATCTTCTTCAAATTCCCGGCTGAACAACTCAACATCTCCTACGTAATCTACACCCTTATTAAATCTTCCGGAGAACTTGGGTGCAATTGTCTGGATTGGTATCTCTTCTTGAGCAATTGCCGCTAAAATAAAAAGCATTTCAATAGGAGTTTGAGGTTCGTCGGTTTCATCCATGGAAACTTCAACAACAAAATTATTCTTCCCTTTTTTATCTAATAGATGCCGGTATACCTTGCCTGCTTCTTCAACTGCAAATAGAAATTTTTCGGCAACTTTAAAAATTAGTGTTTCATTGATTTCCACTTTTTCATTTATACCGGGTATATCTAATACACCGCAGTAATTTCTATTTTTCTTTACGAGCGATTCGATTTTATTGTCATCGGTTTTTTTACCGATATAATCTGCTACATCAAGAGTAAAGAAATCACATGAATCAATAAAGTGATCAATGGTTTTCAAACCAACATGATCAGCATCAACAAAATAAGGATGGTTCCACTTCAATGATTTGACCGCAGAATCTGCTTCAACACGTGTATCTTCAGGACGGCTGTGAATTATTTGATGTTCTCTAAAAGATTTATTCCAAACCGGAGTAATTAAAATACCGGCATCTTCTGCTTTTTTAATTGCTGCAAGCTGGGCTTTTGCTTGATGCGTAAATCGATCTCCAACCCCGATTGAATATTTTGTCAATTCCATTGTTAGTCGCTATATGATGAATAAAATAATTTAAGTACTTTATTTTTTATTGCTTTTAGGAGCAGTCTTTAAATCTTTCCCAGCTATATCTGCCCATGAATAAAATTGGAATGTTTTGTTATCAGACATTGCAACGAACATACCGCCTGGAAATTTTTCATTTACAACAACATTCGTAACCTCAGATCCGTCACTGTTGTTAGTCATTACATTTACAATTTTGACTAATTTATGATTATGTGGTTGTGCGACTATTTCTTCTTTTGGATCTGCCAGGACACCTTCTCTAGTATAAATACGGAATCTGTTTGCGCTTTGATCTGATACCAGCACGTAGCCGGTAGTATCATCAACTTCATAAATCGAAATCCCTTCATTATCTTCAAGATAGTCTGAAGTACAAATTATACCCAACTGTTTATCTGCATCTTTAGCGTCCGGATCAGCATAATATTTTCTGACTCCGACTTGTTCGTCGCTGTAATAGACATATCCCAATTTATCATCAACCGCGATTGATTCAATTTCTTTTTTGCCGCTGTAAGCACCAAACTTACGAACTAATGTTCCGGCAACATTTCCTTTACCATCATCTTTCAATAAATATTGCCATAAGTATCCTTCGGTTGGACCGCTCTTTCTACTTACGATTGCAAATACAGAATCATCTTTTAATCTTTTATAAATTGAAATTCCCATTGGTGCGCGCTGGCTTTCTCCGGAAAAAACTTCAATGCCGCCATTATCAATTGCCTTCATATCGGGAAGACTATAAATACGAATTTTGTTTGTTTCCCTTTCTGTTGTTACTGCTATATCAACAGGCTTTCCATTAAGAATAAGTCCGTATTCAACATCAACATTATTCGGGCGTTTTAGATTCCGAACCGTTTTCTCTTCAATTATTTTTCCATTTAAATCAAATACAAATAAGGCGCCGTCGGAATCTTTATCGGTTCCAATAATTAAACTCTTTGAAGGATCTGCAGGACTAATCCAAATTGCAGGATCATCTGTATCCCATTTAACAGTATCTGTAACTACTACTGGCTTAACTACATTCGATTGATTCTGGTCTTGACTTACAACTTTTTGGCATCCAATTATCAAAATGATAGTAACAAACGCACTCATGTTCATAAGGTATTGAATAACTTTCGTTCTCATAATTATAACTCCAGATTAAATAACTCTTCAATTCTTCTAGCTCTTTATATTTTATGGAAAATGGCCGCTGTAATCATACAGCGGCCTGGAATAAGAGGTACTTTTTTTATTTATTACATCTTGTACTTAAAGCCAAAATGCATCCATGAAGCATACCATTCTTGTTGTAATGGATGGTTCTCATCACCTTGATAATAAATCATTGGTGCATCATTTACGTTAATCCACTCAAAATAAATTTGCAATCCGCTGATAATGTCCTGGCTGGCTGAGATGTCCATTTGTGTATGTGCTTTGTAAATTCTGTCGTATTGAGAAGATGTTCCAACTTCCTCAACAAACTGACCGTTGTAACCAATACTGAAGCGTCCCGTGAATCCGAATTTTTCATAACTTACTACGAAGTTGGCAACGTTTGCTGCTTGACCTGGTAACTCTGCGCGCTCTAATCTTCCACCAACATCTGCTGATGAATGTGTATAAGCGTAGTTGGCTGCTAATCCGAATCCATCTAAAAATCCTGGTAAGAATTTTAATTGGTATTCAAAATTTACTTCCGCACCTACAAGTGTTGAAGTTCCTCCGTTAACCGGCTGTGTATGCCAATACCCATCATATAAACCGCCAGAGATCTTTGAGGTTTGCATAAAAATAATATCATTTAATTTTTTATAAAAAACACCGCCTGAAATCAAACCACCTTCTTCAAAATAGTACTCTGCTAATAAGTCGAGGGCTGTAGATGTAGTTGGTATTAGAGAAGCATTACCTTCCAATACTGTAAGACCGTCAGGATCAACTTGTTTGTAAGGAACTAGGTCGAAAAAGTTCGGTCGTGCAAGTGTATTTGTATAGGAGAAGCGTATGTTGCTCATCGAAGAGACTCTGTAACGGACTTGCAACGAGGGTAAAAAGTTGTTGTAACTTAATGTAGCTTCTCTTGGAGTGGTCGATAGATAATCACCGTTAGCATCTAACTGAATTTCGCTACTCTTATTTGTAAGGTCTGTAAATTCATGTCGAACTCCGGCAATTACCATCCAGTCATCAAGTTTCCATGTATCCATTACATAATATGCTATCGTGTTCTCATCCGCAGTAAAACTGGACCCTTCAGAATTTATGTGGTCAATTTCGCCAACGAAACCACCAGCCTTATTTTTCATAGATTCGAAAAATGGTCTAAACTTAGTGCCGTCAATAATTCGACCAAGCCGGTAAGTTCCGTCGTAAATATTTACATCATCTCCAACAAATTGTGTCAATAATAAATTACTTGCACCACCCCATTTATAGACATAACGATCTTGAGTTTTTACTTTTTCACGTAAATGTATTTTACCACCTAATTTTAATGTGGAAGGATAATCAGCAAGTTTAAAATCATATTTCAAATTGGCACCAGCCATATAGTCCCGGTCTGTTGCATTGTCGTTATTATATTTTACCTGGTCCATTTTAAAGTTGTCGGAATTAAACTGATCTGCGGTAGCACCTGTACTTGTAATTCTATAATTAGGTCTTTGCGGATCGCTTAAATTTAGTGCCATGTTCAGTGAAGATGTCATAACAAACTGAGGATCGGTTTCGTCGTTCTTTTTTGTTCCACCTTCGTTATATGCAACTGTGTAATCCAAAATCAAATCGTCAATTTTGTTAATACCGCCGGCAGAAAGAGCGAATATATTCTGTCTCTCAAGGCGATCTTTGAGCCCTTGATAAACCTTTCCCTTTGTAATAGTTGTTAAGTCTGTGAATGTACCCTTGGATGGTCTAATATAAAGATTTCGTCTATACTCGTAATCGTCCCTATTGTTATACATACCGCGTATGAAGAAAGTATTATCTGTACTTGGCTGATATTCAAGATTTGCAGCCACATTAATTCTTTCACGAGATACATTATAATTTCTAAAATCTACATCTGTTAATGATTGGGGTCTATCAACACCACCAATTGTTAGGTCGTTATAAGTGCTTTCAAGATCCCATGTCTCCCTTTCCCACTTATCGTAGTTGCCAGTAATGGCAAAGCCGAATTGATTTTCGTCACCAAATTTTGAGCCGTATGTAAAACCGCCCTGCCAAAGTGGTTTACCCATAATATCGCTTGTACCGGTACCGGCAGTTATATTGAAGAATGGTTTATCGGAATCAAAAGCACTTTTCGATTTTATATTTACAGATCCACCGACTGCGTCACCATCCATATCGGGTGTTACAGTTTTAGAAACTTCTATTGAAGCAGCCTGGCTTGCTGAGATAACATCCATTCCGACATAACGCTCACCAGGATCCGGAGCGATGATTTTTTCTCCGTTTACAGAAACGGAAGTGAGTCGTGCATCCGTACCACGGATTTGAACATAACGTCCTTCACCCTGGTCGCGAACAATTGAAATTCCGGAAATACGCTGTAAAATTTCAGCGGTATTTAAATCAGGTAAGCGCACCATTTGCTCTTGAGAAACGATATTAACAATCTTGTCTGAAGTTTTTTGGACGTTCATTGCTTTGGTTTGACCTTGTCTGAGTCCAGTTACAACAACTTCTCCCATTTTAACTTCTGTCTGGCTAATGGCAACATTCTGTTTTACAGTAGCTCCATTTGTACCAACAGTTATATTTATTGTTTGATCAACATATCCAATGTATGTTACAACAAGTTCGTATGCACCGGGAGGTACATTCGAAATTTTGTAATTTCCTACTTTATCGGTCGCATCCCCAAAACGAGTCCCTTTTAGAACAACATTTGCGCCCGGTAAATATTCTTTTGTATCTGCATCCGTTATACGACCGGTAACTTGTGCAGTCTTTTGTGCAAAGATTGAACTCGTTGTGAAAAACCCTATTAATGCAATACAGATCAGAATTAAATGGGCGTTTTTCCGAATTATGTGCGAAAAATTAATAGCCATCTTCCTCTCCTATTGATAAAATTAATTTTGCTTCGTTGATTAAAGTATAATTGAATGTTTTTAAGCACCTCCTGTTGAGAAATATTAGAATTATTTAAAAGTTATTTATATAGAATTTGAGTAAGTCCAAATAAATAATTATTAGTAAAATCCTTGCCACCATATTATTTTGAACCAAATTCTCCCATCTTCGTAAACCTATTTCGTCCGTTTATACTGATAGATAATTTCACCGGCTTTGTTCACAAAAGTGATAATCAATTCCGTCTCATTTATGGTACAAAGAGTGAAACCGGAATCCGAACTTCCGAATAACTCACCTTGAAGTGGCGATACTTTCCTTGTTAGTGAAGCTGAACTATTAACAAAATAATCTACATTGGAATTGGTTGCGTGTATATGTTGAAAATTATGAACATGCCCGCCCACCGAAATATCTACTTTGTTTTTATCGAGCAGGGGCTGAAGCCGTTTTTGAAGATCTACACGTTCGGCTTCTTCTTTGCCGGTTCCCGCGTAAATAGGATGATGACCGAGAACGATTTTCCATTTAGCTTTGGAGGCACCCAGAGTGGAGTCTATCCACGCTAACTGTCGTTCCATGGATTGTTTGCCTGCATCCGGATATTCTTCAGAATCGATACGGTACTTATCTATTATTGGTGCGGTATCAATGAAGAGAAGTAGTACTCCCACATTTTTAGCCGCAGAAAAGGTTTTAGCATAATAACGGCTAGGCATTATCCAGCGTCGGCTTACGTTGGAATAATCTATCACAGCCTGTGTGTTACCACGGTATTCATGGTTGCCCATTACCGGATACCACTTAATCATCAATTCGGGATGTTTATAAATCCACTCGAAATTAGTCTGCCACAAGGGATCCTGTACCGACTTTACACCCAGAAAATGGTGTACATCGCCTATTGCAGCAACAAATTCCGGCTCAGCAATTGTGGCAACCTCACCCATCATTTCCGCCACGGGCTTTTGATCATAATACCCGTTACGCCCTAAATCACTTGCAATCATAAAAGTAAAATTCTTTCCCAACTCTGACAAAGCTTGCGCACTTTTAGGAACAACATTTTCATTTTGACTATAAAGTATACTCTGTTGCGAAATAGCAAGAACAAAAATTAACACCGAGAGAAACAGAGATCTAATTTTTATGTTTTTCATGGGGCCTTCTGTTATAATATTTTATTAATCTTAAATGTTACTTATATAGTACTTGAGTATGTTTTAATTCATAATTTCCAAAAAAATCTTTGTCTCTGTAAATTTCCAAAATGGCACTATTTCCGTGAATTTTAATTTTCAGGAATGTACTTGGTCTCCAAATAGTGTTTTTCCAAAATAACTGTGAATACCTTTGTAATTCAGATTTGTCTCTTAAGCAATTGTCAAAAAACTCATTAAAATGTTTCCATGTTTCTTCATCTGTCAAACTTTTGTAGTCCGTCCCTTTGCCGTCCCCGAATCCGAAATTAAAGACAACTTTTTTAATCTCTTTGAGCTGAGATTGGAAGAACACCTTTATAGCATCTTGTTGTGAGACTCCAGTTGACTTAGCTTTTTCAATTTCCGTAATCAATCTTGCGTACAATTTTTCTGCTGTGTAATTATCTTCCTGTCCATAGATATGTCCAGAATTGAGCAGCCATATTCCATTAATGCTTGAATATGAAGCGCAGTGCACATGTCCGCTTAAATATGCTGTGACTTTATATTTCTGAAGCACTTGTTCAAATTTTAATGTGTTCAAAGGATATTTATCTAATGCATCTCCTTCGTGGCGGACTGTTCCTGTTTCCATATCCAGAACCGGAAAAAGCGGTTCGTGCCCAAAGACAAAAACATGTTTTTTCTTGTTCAGTTTTAAATCATTTTCAAACCAGCTAAGAAGTTCAGGTGCAATATTTCCATCTGCTGCATTATCAGCTTTCCCATCATAATAAACGTTCAACACAACAAAATGAACATCCCCGTAATCAAATGAATATGTTGTTTCTTCAGATCCTGCAGGACCTTTTCTAACAATATTCGGCAAAGATATATTGCCTCTATTCATTGCTCTTAAGTATTCAATACTCTCGGGATTTTCAATATCATGATTTCCAACAACTGCATACCTTTTGTAGTCTTTACCGAGTATATTATCAATTAGGTCAAACGTTGCTTGAGGTGGATCGAGGTCTCCGAGAACAATCATAAATGAGCCCTTGCCCACTTTCTTTATCGCTTCATATCCTCCCATCGTGTATTCGTGCGAACGAAACGCTTCAGTTGCATGAGCTCTTTGATCACTCGAAACAATAAATGAAAAATCCTTTGTTATATTTTGAGCGATTGATACTTGGCATAGAACTACGGAAAAAAGAAGTGATACAAATCTTGATAAAAATTTATTTCTCATTGTTGAACATCCTAAGTAAATTCTAAAGCTTTAGTTCGAGCTATGTATTATTATCCTAAATACTTTTCCTCTATTAATTTCTTTATTTCTTCGATGCTTCTTAGGAAAGGTCCCTCAACTTCCATTTTAAGACTAGTTGTTGCAGCCGACCATTTTATAGCTATTTCAGGCGGTGATGTAAGCCGTTTAGCCACATATGAAGCGATGCAAGTATCACCTCTACCGCTTCTTCCTACTAAGCTGTTTGAATAAAACTTTGCTTCGTAAAATATTCCATAAGCTAGGACTAGAATTCCATCTCGGTGGGTAAGCACAACTTCTTTAGGACCCATATCCGCAAGAATTTTAGCTGCTTTTCTAATATCATTTTCACCTGTTAAAGATTCTGCTTCAACAGCATCTGTTTTTAAGATATCCAGCAATGCAAGAAATTTTTCTTTTTCCGGCCATGGTGCATGAAGCAATTTGTTGTCTAAAGCAACGATTCTAATAAATCCTTGCAAGTCGCCTACAAGGAGAGCATTTTTTTTGCGAAGGTATTCAACAACATCAAAGGGAATCTCTCCACGAATTGATCCGTTCATCAAAAAGGCTTTTGCTTCCAAATCATAAAATTGATCTGGGGTAAAAGAACCTGCTGTTGCCGGGCTACTTAATATTCTATCATCAGGATCTGAAGTTGGATAATCTAAAACCATATGTGTAGAAGAAAGGGTATAAAAAGGAAATACATCAACACCAATTTTTTGTAATTTATCTACAACACGTTTATCATCTTTATTAAGTCTTGTTACGGCGGCAACACTCATTCCGAGCATCTTGGCTGCGTGTGCGCCATAATTAAATCCGCCGCCATCCAGGTATCTAGTCCCGGTAGAGGTAATTATTGTGTCTTTAGTATAATTGCCAAGAAAAACTATATCGTACTTCTTTAATTGTTCAGTCATTATTACTCCAATATTTTTAGTCACTCACCTTTGCTTTCCAGAGTGAGGTTGCAAGAATTAATGAAACAACGGAAGCACCTACCCAAAAAATTGTCACAGTACTAAAATCGTAATGTCTTACACCATCAACTATTGTAGTCCCTTTTTCAATCAAAAACCCGCTTATGCGTTCTTGTGTTGCTGCTGCCAGATAACTGAAAACTCCGATAAAACCCATTGCAGCACCCGCAGCTTTTTTGGGTGCAATGTCAGTGGCAAATAATCCACCTAAAGTTGTAACTAAACCATTAAGTGAAAAACCATAAAAGAGGAATGCAATTGTTAATAAAGTAGGATTTCCAGGAGGTGCGTAAAAGATTATTAATAATGAAATGATTTCTAAAATACCAACTATTAACGTAACCGGAGGACGTCTTGCATGAAACAATTTATCGGATGCATAGCCATATGCTAAGCAGCCTAACATACCAGCAATGGTTGTTAATCCAAGCATACTTCCGGCTTCGAGAAGTGAATATCCTTTTTCTTCCTGTAAATAAAGAATGCCCCAGCTATTGATTGCGTACCTAGTTACATACATAGTTGCACTTGATAGTGCAAGAACCCAAATCGCAGGTATTTTTAATATCGAACGTTGAAGAGTCCAAATGCTAGGTTGTTTTCCATCACCACCTAATACAGGAACACCATGGTCATTCCTCCAATCTGCAATAGTTGGCAATCCTAATGTTTTAGGTCGATCTTGCAAATAGATATAGAGCAAAACTGCTACAATTACGCACGTCAAACCTGGTCCAATAAAACCAGCCCGCCATCCAAAAAGACTTACAAGACCCGCAACACCTACAAAAGTCAATCCTTCACCTATTGAATGTGCAGTACTCCAGATCCCATATTTGCGACCACGTTCATTATTGCTAAACCATTGAGTCATTGATACTATACCGGCAGGTGCTCCAAAACCTTGGAACCATCCATTCAAAGCCCAAAGCACAACCCAAACCCACAAGAGTGGTGTCCATCCCATAGCAAGATTGATTAATGCGGAGATGAGTACACCAAAAGAAAAAAACCGTTTAATGTTGGCATGGTCTGCAAGAAATCCGTTCGTCAGTTTTCCGAACGCATATGTATAAAAAATAGCTGAACCAATAATTCCTAAGTCATCGGCGGAAAAAATCCCACCATCAATTAATGGTTTTTTTACAACAGATAATGCGAGGCGGCAAGTATAAACTACACCATAACCTACAGTGATTGCCATCATCACTTGAAATCTATATTTCTTATAAAGAGAATTTACGAGCTTTTCATCTTCAATAGGAGCTATATCTGGGCCCGTAGCGAAAAATTTAAATATTTTTTTCATTAATTCCTCTAATAACAGCAACTTGGATTTAAGAAAACAAGATGCTTCTAATTGCTATGGTTTAATTACTATCTTCATAGCCTGTTTAGGAATATGTTTAAGTGTTGCCAGATCTAGTCCTAATTTACCAAATGAAGATACTCCATTCTCCAATGGGATAACTTCAGTAAAGAAAGGTTTCATATTTATTTTACCTGACTCTAATATTTTAATTGCCGGAACTATTGTATTCTGGCCTATATATGTACCCAATATTTTTATCGCCTTCCTCGTTATAGTATTTGGAATTACGGTAGCTTTTATACTGCTGTCCATTCCAAAGGCTAAAATCTTTCCACCAGGTAAAACATATTTGATTGCATTTTCTAATTGACTACCACATGCATCAATTACTACATCCGCACCTTTACCGTCAGTGAAAGCTAATATTTCTTTTTCAAGATCAACTTCGTTAGGATTGAGAACCGGAACTCCTAACTGTTTAGCGACATTAATTCTAAACGGATCAATTTCCGTAACCAAAACTTTTGCAGCTACATTTTTTGCAAGAGCTGCAAACAGATATCCTATCGGTCCGAACCCAAGAATAACAACGGTATCCCAGCATTGCATCTGGACGGTATTCATTCCATTCAGAACGGTTCCTAATGTTTCAACTTGTGTTGCAGTAATGTCATCCATTTCATCCGGGATTTTAAAGCAAGCATTCTCTGGCAACAAACAATATTCTGCATAACCACCATTTTGGAAAATACCGATTGATTTTGTTTTCAACCATTCACATTGAGGGCTGTTACCGGTTCGGCAAGCTTCACATAAACCACATCTCAGACTATTATCAACAGCTACTCTATCGCCAACCTTAATGGAAGTAACATGACTTCCTATTTCTTTAACGACTCCACAAAATTCATGTCCGATTGCAATATCATCACCAACGACATGTTTACCTTCCATAATTTTTACATCCGTTCCGCAGATTCCACATGCAAAAACTTTTATAACAACTTCAAAAGGTTCAGTTACTTTGGGAATCGGTCTTTCTTCAAGTACTATTTTACCAATATCCTTATAAGCTAATGTTTTCATCATTTTCATTTTTTCCTCCGTATAACTTTAATATGATTGAGAATAGGAAAGAGCCTAAACAAAGTTTTTGTCCATTCATCCATTTGTCTAATTGTCTATACTATAATAAACAGATGAGACACGAACGTCAAGGATTATCTTTCCATTATAAATTTAAATCGACTAATTAAAACCTATTGTCCTATATGAAAAATCAATATTTCAATTTCTAAGTATCATTTAAATGCAGTACTAATGTTGAAATGATTGGTTAATCAGCACAATTGGATGAATAACTTCCAGACCGGTACCTTGCTTAATTTGAATTTGACAAGTCCCGCATCCAGAAAGAGCGTAATCAACTTTTGTTTTTTTTATTTCACTAAAAAGTGTAGATCCTATTGCCATAGAAAGTTCGAAGTTTTCTTTTTTCATGCCGAATGTTCCGGCGATTCCACAACAGCTATCTTTTATTTTGACTAGTTCAAGACCCGGGATCATTTTTAATAAATCAGTTGGACCGTATTTATTTTTTTGTGTCTTGAGATGACATGGTGCGTGATATACAATCCGCTCGTTAATCGGTGCGAAAGAATTTTTATATTCTCCTTCCGCAAATATCTCTCCTAAGAATTCGTGAATATCGTAGCTTCTTTCGGCAATTTTTTTTATATAATTATTTTCCGGGAAAAAGATTTTGTGTTCGTGCATAAATGCATAACCGCAAGATGCAGCAGTAAAGACAATTGGGATATTTTGATCACAATACGGGAGTAATGTTTTGATATTAAAATCAATATCTTTTTGGCAATCTTTAAAATTACCATATGATAATTTTGCGATATTACAACATTCCCATTCAGGTGAAATTATTTCGAAACCGAGTTTGTTTAAGATTTGAATACTGCTTTCAAGTTCTCCATCAGGATCATTAAACTGTGCGGCGCAACCGGTCCATAAAACTACTCTTTTACTTTGAGTATTACTCTGCAATCTTTTTTCCGCTCGTGCAAAATTTGGGAAATTCCTTTTGCTATGAATCCCCAAAGTAACATCCATAATTTTTCTTACCGAAGAATACGATAAGGATTTGTTACTTAATTTTGGGACCAATGAAGCAAGTCCGCTTACAGTCTTCCCTCTTTGAAGAATAATCTCGTTTAATTTAAATGCTCGTTCTTCATGAAGTTTCTCCTTTGCGAGTACGGCAATTCCGGGTATGTTTACACCGGTGGGACAGTCGGTCAAGCATTGACCGCAATTCAAACAGTTATTCATAATTTTATAAAAGTGATCGGAGTTGATTTCGGAAGTGGAAATTTTTCCAGAAATAATTCCGCGAAGAATATTTGCTTTGGATCTGGCTGTTGCTTCTTCTTCACCGGTCGCTTGAAATACAGGGCAATATTCACGGCAAGTTCCGCATCCGTGACATTTTTCAATTTCTGCTCTCCAATTTTCACTGTTCATTCTTTGAGATATTTCAACGTAACTGTATTCAGGTGTATATCTTAAATTTTCATTCCATTTATAATTTTTAAGCGGAACAAGAATATCCGGGTTCATTATCCCGGCGGGATCAAAAAGATTTTTAATTTCTTTAAATAATTGAATCAGCTTCGGAAATATTTTCTCCATATATGGAGTTCTCAATCTACCATCACCATGTTCTGCCGTCATAGTCCCGTTATATTTAATAACCAGATCAACAAATTTTTCCATGAAATCTTCAGCATTCGCGAATGATTTTTCATCTTTCAAATTCAGCAATGGTCTGATATGCAAATTTCCATCGCCGGCATGACCGAACATTGCATAACGAAACGGGTAATCATCCATAATTTTAGAAACATCAACTAAAAATTTTGGGAATAGGCTTGGATGAATTGCGCAATCTTCTGCAAATGGAAGAGGTTTTTCTTTTCCTTCAATTTTATTCAGAATTACGGTGGCTGCTTTTCGAACACGGAAAATATTTTCGATCTCTTCTTCATTTACTGAATAGGAACCGAGCTCGGCTAATTTCTCATCGAGGCAGATTATTTTTTCACACTCTTGTAAGACTTTACCGATACTCGCTTCGTCATCATTTTCAAATTCAACGTAAAGTAAAAATTTTACATGCCCTGGTAAAAATTTTTGAAGTTCCGGTCGGAAAGTCAGCGCAAGATGTAGAAATGATTGATCCACATATTCTATGGCAGAAGCGCCTAAAGATCGTAAATGGCTTACAGCAATTCCCATCTTTTCTAGATCTGTGAAATACAAAGAGATCATTCCGCGACGTTTTACAATTGGAATTGTTTTGAGCACTGCTTCAGTAAAAACACCTAATGTTCCTTCACTTCCAACAAATAGTGATGCCATATTTAGATGGGTCTCGGTTAGAATATCCCATACTTGGTAACCGGAAGCACTCTTTGTTGTATGAGGTCGGCTGAAATTTATTTTTTCAGAATATTCTTCAAGAAGTAATTTTACTTTTTCATAATATGGTCTATGAAAGTCATCTAAAGTAGCAATTTCATTCAGCAGAATATTTCTTGCATTAAATATTTTGCCGTTCGAAAGAATGACATTAATTTCTTCAACGTGCCGGTACATATTTCCGTGTTTTAGTGTGTGCGGACCGCCGCTGTTATTCCCCAGCATTCCTCCAATGACACAAACATTACCACTGCTTGGATCCGGTGCAAATTTTCTGTTATGTTGTTTCAATTCGGCTTGCAAATTATTTAGTACAACGCTAACACCGCTTCTTACTAGTTCATCATTTATAATATTTATTTCTTTGAAGTGATGAGTCAAATCAAGAATTACAGCTTCACCAACCGAATTACCGGATAGACTTGAACCTGCACCACGAGGCAGAATAGGAATTTTATATTTATTACAAATATTGATTGCGGTTTTAATATCTTCGATATTTTTGGGGATTACAACAGCAAGCGGTACTATTTCAAATATACAAGCAGCGGTGCTATACAATTGCTTTGTAACTTTATCCGACTGAACTTTCCCCTGTAACTTTTCTTCAAGCTCATTCAGCCATGGTGCTTTGTTGCTTACTATCTTAGTATCACTCCACATTATTTCTGTAACCTGTCCTTTGTTATTAATTCAATTCGAACCGGAATTTCCGTAGGGATTTTTTCACCTTTAATAACTTTGAAAGCATTTTCAACCGAAAGTCTTCCCATCTCTTCAGGATGTTGTGCAATTGAACCGTTCATTTGATCGTTCATGATCGCATCTCTGCTGTCTTGAATCGCATCGAATCCGACAACAATAATTTTATGTTTCTTTTTTGCAGCCGAAATTGCTTCAACTGCACCGAGAGCCATCATATCGTTACATGCAAATACTGCTTCCACGTCCGGATGTGCCTGAAGAATATTTTGAAAAACTACATAGCCCTGATCTCTTTCCCAATTAGCTGTTTGTGTTGCAATAACTTTTATCTCTTTGTTATCTTTTATCACTTCATAAAACCCTTTCAATCTTGCATCACCTGTTTCATGACCGGGGATTCCTTCCAGTACTACAATATTCCCTTTACCGCCAAGTTTATCGACAATAAATTTTCCGGCAATTCTTCCGCCATCAATATTATCGGAACCTATAAAAGTCACAATCTTTGCTTGAGCTTCTGTTAAAGTTTGTTTATCAATTCTTGTATCTACGATTAATACAGGAATACCTGCCTCATTGGCTTTAACTATTGCCGGGACAATTTCTTTAGATCCGCTTGGAGTAATACAAAGGGCAGAAACTTTTCTCTGAATCAAATTTTCAATTATCTGCATTTGTTTTTCAACATCAACTTCTCTGTCCGCTGCTTGAACCACTAAATTTACTCCCAATCTTTTTGCAGCTTCTTCGGCACCTTTTTGCATTTCAATAAAATAAGGATTGTTCAAAGTTTTCATTACAAAAGCAATTGTGGGTTTTCCATTAATCTCTTTATCCGACTTTCTGCATCCCGCAAAAAAATAGACCAAGCTTGTAAGTAGTACTAGAATAAATATTTTTTTCATCTATTCAATCCTTTTGAAATTACATTCTTTTCTTTTTCAAAGTCATATCGATTAATACTGCACAGATAATTACTAGTCCTATTACAATCTGCTGAATAAAAGATGAAACCCCCAGCAAATTTAATCCGTTTCTCAAAATGCCCATGATTAAAGCACCAATCAGAGTTCCGGATAATTTTCCTTCCCCACCTAACAAGCTTGTTCCGCCGATTACAACTGCGGCTATAGCATCAAGCTCATACATAATACCGGCAATCGGTTGTGCAGAATTTAAACGTGCTGTTAAAATCAATGCGGCAAATCCGCTTAATAACCCGCTGATCCCATAAATAATTGTTTTAATAAATTTTGTATTTATACCGGATAAATGTGCGGCTTCTTCGTTTCCGCCTATAGCGTATGTGTATCGCCCTAATTTTGTCCTGGTCAGAACAAAATGAGCAATCAGATAAATAGAAATCATAATAAGTACAGTGATTGGAATCTTAAATATTTCACCGGTAGCTAAAAATCTGAATCCGTTTGAAAAGCCTGATATTGGTCTTCCTTCCGTATAAAGAAGTGCGGCTCCCCTTGCAACGCTCATCATTCCTAATGTGGCAATAAAAGGAGGAAGCCGACCATAACTTATTAACAGTCCATTGGACAATCCGCAGATTAACCCAACCATTAATCCCAGTAAAATTGCAAATGGTTCTGATACTCCCGCTTGCAAAAGACCTGCTAGTACAACTCCGGAAAAAGCAACGATGGAGCCAACAGACAAATCAATTCCTGCAGAGATAATTACAAATGTCATCCCTACTGCAATTATTCCGTTGATGGAAGTTTGCTGAGCAATATTTAGAATATTAGATACAGTAAAAAAATAAGGGCTCAAAATGCAGAAAATAGCCGAGACAAAAACTAATCCTATCAGTGTTCCAAATTGTCTGCCGTTATTTAATAATAAATTTTTAGCAATCATTTATGTCCCTACAGCATATTGCATTATTTTTTCTTGTGTTGCATTTTCTAATATTTCGCCTGCAATTTCATTTTGATGCATAACTAATATTCTATCACTCATTCCAAGGATTTCTGGTAATTCAGATGAGATCATAATAATTGCGACACCTTGTTCCGCAAGCCGATTCATTAAATGATAAATATCCACTTTGCTTCCAACATCAATCCCTCTTGTCGGTTCATCAAAAATGAGAATATCGGATTTACTACTGAGCCATTTAGCTAGAATCACTTTTTGCTGATTACCGCCGCTAAGATTTATTGCTTTTTGATTCAACCCCGGTGTTTTAATACGCAAACTTTTTTGATATTGTTCTGCCTCTTCTTTTTCTTTTTTAAAATTGATTACACCGAGCTTAGAAAAAGAGTCAAGATTCGCCAAACTTATATTTTCTTTCACCGTCAAGATTAGAACCAAACCTTGAGACTTGCGGTCTTCGGTTAAGAATCCTATACCGTTATCAATCGCATCACTTGGTGATTTAATATTTACAAGTTTTCCTTTTATATATATCTCTCCGGAATCAATTTTATCAACTCCGAATAATGCCCGTGCAAGTTCAGTTCTTCCCGATCCGACTAAACCTGAGATTCCAAGAATTTCTCCGCAATGCAAAGAAAAATTTATTTTCTTAAGCGATCCTTTTATAGAAAGATTTTCAACTCTTAAAATTTCATTTCCAATCTTCGAATTATGTTTAGGGAAGAGTTCTTTTAATTCTCGGTTCACCATCAAACTTATTAACTCTGCATTGGATGTTTCATCAATTCTTTTTGTATCAATCCATTTACCGTCTCTTAGTACCGTAATCCAATCACCTATTTCAAATAGCTCTTCTAATCTGTGGGAGATATAAATAATTGAAACGCCTTTCTCTTTCAATTTTCGGATAGCATCAAAAAGTTGTTTTATTTCCGTCTTAGACAATGCTGATGTTGGTTCATCCATTATCAGAATTTTTGTTTTGAGGGATAAAGCTTTTGCTACTTCGATCATTTGTTTCTGAGCAATTCCAAAATTTTTTATAGGAATATTGCAGTCGAGATCAATCCCAAGTTCATTTAATATTTTTTGTGAAGAGGAGATGTGTGATTTTTGATCAATAACCCCAATCATATCTGTACTTTCGCGACCAAGAAAAATATTTTCTGCTGCCGTAAGAGATGGGATGAGATTTAATTCCTGGTAAATAATTCCAATGCCAAGTTCTCTGGCGTGTTTCGGAGATTTGATATCAATCTTGCTGCCATACAAGAATATTTCGCCGCTCTCCTTTTGTGAAGCTCCGCTTATAATTTTAACAAGTGTTGACTTGCCTGCACCGTTTTCGCCGAGTAATACATGAACTTCACCCTCGTGAAGTTTAAAATCAACATTGTCCAAAGCAACAACGCCCGGAAACGATTTTCGGATATTGCATAATTCTAAAATTGGGCTTTCTTGCATGAAATTAAATCAATGTTAATCAATCTGTACATAAAAATATTTTTATTGCTACTCAATTTTTATTATTCCTCCAAACATCATCGAGTCGTTTCATCCGGTATCTGAAAACTATGCAGAGTTACATTTTTATCGTTAATGATCTTAACCTGCAAATCATTCACCGTAACCGTAATAGAAAGAAAACCTAAAGAACCAGAACCGAACACAACATCTTCGCGCGGATCGACAGTACCGAACTTAGCGCCGCCTCCACAGACGACGAAATCGGTTTTGCCGTTTTTAAGATGCTGTAACACATGATAATGTCCGCAGATATATAATGGCACTCTGTGCTTTGTTAGTATTGGAAGTACATCATTAATCAATTCTTCTGTGTTTCCTTTATTAGAAGCAGCCGCGTAAACAGAATGATGACCTACTACAATTGTCCATCGTGCAGTTGTTGCAGTAAGTACTGAATCCAACCAAAAAATTTGTTTTTTAGTATTCTGTCCATCCAAATGATATTGAATAGGTCCTTCGCGGTACGCTTCAATAAACGGAGATGTATCGAGGTGAACAATAAGTACAGAACTTGAATCGTCGATCTTTTCTGTCTGTGCATAATAGCGCGCAGGAAGTTTCCAACGGGTACTTAATTTGGAGTATTCAATTTCACCCCCAACGTTTCCTCGATAATCATGATTACCTAACGATGGATACCATGGAATCTGTAGAGATGAAAAATCATATACATCTTCAAATTCAGTTTTCCATCTCGAATCTGTTGCGCTTGAGATACCATCAACATGATAGTTGTCCCCGACAGTGACAACAAATTGAGCCCCAATCTTATCCGCCTCATGTGCCATGGCTTTTGCAACAGCTTTTTGATCGTTCGATGCAGATCCTCCCCAATCGCTAACTACAAGAAATCTAGATGAATTACTTTTGCTGTTTTGTGAAGATACTGTATTATAGTTAACAAGGAGAAAAGTGAAAATAATTAGAAATGATAAGGGGTTTTTTTGAATAAATGAAACGAATGTTTTTTTATTCTTATATGAATTCATCGCAAATTCTCTTTTTGACATTATGGAGCTTCATTTATTTCAGTTAATTCGATGCAAATAAACAAGACAAATTTCATTTACCTGTTCATCGATAACTCTTGCAGAAAATTAATAGTCCTTTTAGCCGCCGTATCGGAATCCGGCAGAGGCATAATTTCGGCGGAGACAAATCCGGTATATTTTATTTTTTCGAGCGTTTCTAGAATTGATTTAAAATCAATATGACCCGCACCCGGATACCATCTGTTTGAGTCTGCAACATGAAAATGAAATAATTTTTCTCTCGCATTTTTAATGCTTTCAATAATTAATGGCTCTTCAATATTCATATGAAAAGAATCAAGTAATAATCCCACATTTTTTTTATTCAATTTTTCGAGGAATAGCATTCCTGAATTAACGGTATTGATTATATTAGTTTCATATCTATGAATTGGTTCAATTGCTAATTTTATTTTTTCATTCGATGAAGCACATTCATCAAGCGCTTCAATCAACCAATCTTCAACTTGCTCATAATTTAGTTCCGCTTCTTTTTTACCTCGTACTAAACCAATTATTACTATTGCATTAAACTGTTCGGCAAACTTTAGCTGGGATTTTATTCTTTCAACTGCTTTTTTTCTTATTTCTTTATCAGGATGAGTAAATGATAATCCTTCTTCACCATAAGCTTGACCCGTTCCTATAGCAGGAACGGGCAAGTGATTTTCTCTTAAGATCGAATTGAGTTCAACAAGATCCAAAAGCTTTGGATCTCTCACAGCTAGTTCTACTCCATCGTAGCCATACATTTTTATTTTAGAAATATTTTCGGATAATTTTCCTTTGTATGCAAGAGCCGAAAATGCTGTTGGTTGTGTTGATAGAACTATGCTGAACTTCATATCAATTATAATCCCATTTTGTTGATTGCATAAATTGGCCGCCATCCTTCAGTAAAAGGTTCTTTCATGAACGGCTCCATCTCTTTTGTGGTACGCATTGTTGTTTTTTCAATTGGAGGAACTTTGCCTGATGGATATGCTTCAAAAATTTCATCATGAACAAGTGTTAAATAAGAAAGCACCGCCGCAATTGTTCTTTTTGCTTTTTGTGCTGTTCCAATCGTCGGTCTTCCGACAACACCTTCTGGAATTGAACCCATCTCTGTTGGAAAATGTCCTTGTCCTTCAGACCAGCGGCACGGTCGTCCAAATGGATCAACAGCCTTATCAAAATGACCATCTGGTAAATATGGTACTACCTTTGTTTCTTCCGCATAATTCATTTCTACAAATTGTTTTGCTAATAATAGAAGAACTGAAGTCTCTGCTTCGTCAGCGTGAACAAAATCATCATCCCAATCTCCACCGCGATCTTTCGTTCTGAAAAACTCACGAACAGATCTGTGCCAATCAATTGTTCTGAACATACCGGGAAGATTCCAAGTCTTTTGCAATTCTTGAATTGCGGCTTCAAGCAGCCATGAATGACCGTGGTTATTAATCAAAACGATTTTTCTAAATCCGTCATTCCAAAATCCAACCATTACATCAATCAGCATTCTTTTTAGAACTTCATCTTCTAGGTGAATTGTTCCAGGCATTCCAATATGATGATGCGGATGTCCGCCAAAATTCAGAGGGGTCCAAGAAATATTTACAGGTGCACCTTTCTTTGCTGTATAACGTCTCACACCTTCAAGAATTTGAGTAACCATGAAAGTATCAAGTCCAGTTACAGTATGCAGACCATGTAATTCTGTGCATCCGATCGGTATGAACAGAATATCGTTCTTTTTTCTATTTTCAATAACATTTTTACGAATTGTAGTTTGAATATACGTGCCAGGTTTTGCTAACTCTGATGGAGATGGGATTTCGTATTCAGCTAATATTTTATCAATCTCTGCATCGCTTGCATCCCAGATTTTCTTTTTCAATCTGCCAACGCTGGTGTCTTCAAAAAGAATATCTCCACGGTCTGCTTTAATCCATTTAGGCATAACTTACTCCTTTATTTTATTTTTTCACTCAAAATTTGTTAAAGTTATTTTTACTTCATCTCTATCGGTCTGAAGCATTTTTAAATTTGCTTCTACTTCATCCAACTTTATTTTTTTTGTAATCATTGGAGAAACATCCATTCCGGATGAGATACAGCTAATAACATTTGGAAAAACACCGTGACCAGAGTGACCTTGAGCACCGACAACATTCGCGCGTCTTACTTGTAAGACTTCTCCTGTTAAAGGAATTTTAGCATCAGCGCGGGCAACAACCACAACAGTTGCATTTACTGCTCTTCCTTCCCAAATAATTCTTTCTACATCTTTCCAAACTACGCCTGGTAATCCCGTAGCTTCTAGAATTAATTTCGCACCATGACCATTTGTAATTCTCAATACCTCATCTGCAACATTTTGAGAATTAGGATCGATTACATGTGTTGCGCCAAGTGCTAGTGCCATTTTTCTTCTTGCTGCCGAAGGTTCCGAAAGTATTACACAATTTGCACCTGCTCTTCTTAAGATTGCACAAGCAGCCGCACCAACCGGACCGGCACCGAGTATTACAACATTTTCTCCTGGAAGAATTCCACCGCCTCTTGTAATTACAGCATGGTATGCAACCGATGTAGGTTCAACCAGACTTCCAAGCAGCCACATTTTTTCTTCACCATATAATTCCTTGAAACTTTCTATACTCCATAAATATCTAGCATCAACAACAATGTATTTTGCATAAGCACCGTCGCAAGAGAAACCGATTTCATGAAGGTTTTCGCAATGGTTTGGATATCCGTCCGCGCATGGGCGGCAGTAACTGCACCACAACATTTCTTCAGAACAAACTCCTTCACCAATATCATATTTTTTATTTGTTCTTTTATTAATTGCCTTCTCACCAGCTTTTACAACAACACCGCTGAACTCATGACCTAGAGTTGATGGAAAAGCAGTTAAGCCAGGATAAAAGATGTAACCGTCTTTGTCGGTTTGGTACATATGAACGTCGCTGCCGCAAATGCCGCATGCTTTAACTTCGATCAAAACTTCTGTTGGGCCCGGTTCGCGAACTTCTTTATCGACAATTTTAATTGAAGGATTGCGCCATACTTTACTTCCCAGGTATGTCAACTTTCCATCAATATCTTTTTTGCCGAGAACGAAGTCCGGCTTTGGTTCCCAATTTGCAAATAATGATACCGTTCTCATTTAATCTCCAATCAATTTTATTTTTAGTTAAGTTTTCTTAAAAATCTTTCACGTTGACAATTTTATTTTGTTGCAATGAAGCGTTTGCAGCAACTGCAACTTGCAATCCGGCAATTCCGTCTTCGATGGTTATCATTGGTGTCAGGTTATTAGTTAAGTTGTTCAAGAAATCATTTAGCTGAGTTACATAAGCATCGCAGAATCTTTCAGGGAAGTAAGGAACAACATCGTGAGTGACTCCTTCTTTTGTCAAAACAAGAATTGGCGTTTCCCTCAAGTAACCTGCTTTAATAGTTCCTTTCGTGCCAAGAATTTCTGCTCTAATATCATAACCATAAACACCGTTTCTGCTTATATCAATTTCTCCCAAACAACCGCTTTCATATTTAAATGACATGATTACATTATCTGTATCGCCGGTTGGCTCTACTTCAGGAAATGCTAAAACACCTCCGATAGAATAAACAGTTGATATTTCTCCCATGCACCAGCGCGCAATATCAATATCATGAATTGCCATATCTAATATTTGTCCACCACTATTATGCGGATATAAATATTCAAGTGTTGGTAAATAAGGATCTCTTGATGAACCTCTAAAAACAACCGGTCTTCCAATTACACCTTCATCAATTTTTCTTTTCATCGCTGCAAATCCGGTATCGAATCTTCTCATATATCCCTGTTGATAAAAAACGCCGGATTTTTCTATTGCGGCTTTCATCTCTCGGGCATCTTTCAATGTTAGAGTCATTGGTTTTTCACAAAAGACCGGTTTCCTTTTGCCTGCCGCATCAATAACAATTTCTTTATGATTCATTGTTGTTGCAGTTACAATTACAGCATCCAATTCTTTATCATCATTTATTTCCTGATGGCTAAAGTATTTTTTGGGAATACCAAATCGTTCAGCACATTTAGTAGCTCTTTCCGGAATAATGTCCGCTACCGCAACAAGGTATGCCCCAGCTACTCTAGTAGTCAAGAATTCAGCGTACATAGTGCCTAGTCTGCCTGCACCGATTAATCCAACGTTGATTTTTTTTCTCACTTTGTTTTCCTCTTATGATTAATTCTTGAGATTATTTATAAAAAAATATTAATAACCCTTATTGTCTTATTATAATATTCTTCTATTTACTTTAGGTAATATCTCTCCTCGAGGTTTTTAAGACCTTATGCTTCGATGATTAATATTTCCTTTTTTAATTTACTTATACGGCCTCATAATTTGTTCAGCAGAACTGATTCACGTTCCACTAAAAATGAATTAAGGATAACAGATTTTTGATTCTCCGATTTACCGCCAATCCTTGCGTTAATGAGTTTCATGCTTTCAACACCCATTTCATATATTGGCTGATGCATCGTCGTTAAGGAAATCATCTCTAAGTTCAAATCATCGTAACCAACAATTGAAAGATCTTCCGGGAAAGAAAGTCCCATATCCCTTGCAACCAAGTAAAATGTAAGTGCAATCCGATCGTGTCCTGCAAATATTGCAGTGATCTTTTTTCTCTGTTTTAAAATTGAAGAGGCATACTTTGAGAACTGTTCTTCGTTAAATGGTCCGGAATGGCTTATAACTATATTCTGGTCATATTGTATTCCATTCTCTTCCAATGCCTTTTTATACCCATCAAATCGTAGTCGTTCCGTGCTAAAAATATTGCTATACACAAATGCAATCTTCTTATGTCCTTTTGAGATCAAATGATTTGTTAACTTGTATGCGCCTTCAAAATTATCAGTAGTAACAAAATCCGACTCTATATTGGCTATGGTGCGATCCGCAAGAACTACATGAATATTTTTTTCCCTAAACCTTTGAATCAAAAGTTTATTCTTATTATCTGAAGATGAGGTTGGTACGAAGATTACGCCACTGACATTATTTTCGATCAATCTATTTGCATGAAACTCAGCTTTGACATATAAATCATCGGAGCTGCAAAGAATTAAACTGTGCTTATTTTTAGCTGCCTCATCTTCTGCCCCTCGCGCCAATTCCGGTGCATAACCGCTTCGGATATCGGGAACAATAATTCCAATAATAATTTGCTTCTCTGGATTAATTTGAGGAATAGTAACAAATGTCCCCAGACCTTTTTTGCGTACAAGATAACCCATGTTGGATAGGTTTTGAATTGCCTGTCGAACAGTAGCTCTAGCCAATCCAGTTAGCTGTACTAATTCTTCTTCAGTCGGTATTTTATCATTAAGTTTAAAAATGCCTTGTTGAATCTGTTCTTTGAGCCAAGTCTGCAATTGGAAATATGAAGGAATTGGGCTACTTTTATCAACAATCATGTTTTTCTGAACTCGCTACTTTGTATAGACAATTATACAAATGGTTGCGGCTTTTGTCAAGTTTTATTTTTACGAGAATAAACTTATTCAGCAAAAAAAATACTCGTGTGATATTTACTTGAGATTATCCCGAATTTTGGACACAATCGAATGATTCATGATAAATTATAGCAGCTAAAATTTAGAAAATGTATTGCCCCAACGAATAGAAAAATCACTTTCCCAAAATGGTGTATATTTCCCCATCCTTTAGTTGTGCAACTTCCTTCATATTTATTTTTTTTTGCAGTTCATCAATTGTAAAAAGAAAACTTCGATTAGTTTTATTGAACCATATTAGACATGCATTTTTTTCATTTTTCCAAATCTCATTTTGATCTGCACTAACGTTAAAAAGTTGAGGAGAATTGTAAAATGTCTTGGCCGGACTACGCTCAGTATTTAAATTTGTTAGGATATAAACAGCTTCAGGTTCATTACTATAAAAAGCAAAATTTTTCCATAACGATTTGTGTTGGTTAAGAAATTCAACGGTTTCACTTTTCTTCCATGACTCACAGTTATATCCCCATCCGGAAAAAGTTATATACTCATCAATTATGTGAAGCGTATTTTCAGCAGGAGATTTTATCAACCATACTATTCCTATGACAAATAAAACAGTAATTAATTTTGAAGAAAAAAATGTTATTAACCAAATACGAATTCTATCAAAGACAAAAAATGAAATTAAAATTATTGGGATGAAAATTGGAGAGAGCAAGCGATCGGAGATCCGGTCGTAAGCAGTAGTTGTTGAAGAAATGACAATAACACCCACATAAAGTGACACGAAAAGAAGAATTGGTCCAATCTGATTAAATAATTCCGCAAAAGATGATCTTGATCTATCTAATCCAAAGAAAAACCAAACTGCTGTAATCAATATTATAAACGTTAAGTAGATATTCGTTGAATTCAACGGTAAATACCAATGCAAAACGGTGCTGTAGAAAAATTTGATATTATCGAAAAGAGTATATGAAGATTCCGCTCTTTGCCCAACGAGAGTACCTGAAATTAAAATATTTCTGATAATCCAAATAGAGATTGGTGCAACAGTAATAATTAGAAAAATTAGAGAATTCCAAAATTTTTCTATAACATTATTTTTATTCAAGAGAAGGATACAAATCAGACCAGTTAAAATAAGAACAACACCAGTGTAACGGGTAAGACATGATAATGCCACAGAAACCGAGAAAAGAAAAAAGGAAAACGAATTCCCTTTTTTTTGATAAGTCCCAAAAGAATAAAGAAATAGAAGTACAAGAAAAATAAAAAGAAGTTCAGACAATGCCATCAAAGATGATTGAACGAGTGCAAAGGAAATTAGTACAGATACGGTTCCTAATATGATTAAAGTGAATGATTTCAGATATCTTACCAATAATAATCCGGATAAATATATTATCAGCCCGAAAAGAACCGCATTAACGTAACCAGCTGATATAAGAGGATCTAATAATGTTATTTTTTTTATTACAGCCAGCAGTATAGGATATAGCGGAGGTTGAACGACCAGGTAGAGTCCATTATAAGTTAGAAATCCATGTCCCTCGGCTAAATTTCTTGCGGCAGATATGTATGCAACCGAGTCCGGTGATACTCCCGCACCGAAGTTGCTTGTAAGCAGAATGACCGCACATGTTCCAATAAATCCAATTGCGGCAAGAGTTATTTTATGTATAAGTTTTATTTCCAAAACAATTATCTAAATAGAAGGAATGTTTTATGATGAATTTGGAAATCTATTCCGAGCGAAGAAATATAAATTCATTGACCGTAACGATATAATTTCGAGAATGTGTTTCCAGATGCATTATTATTATAAATTGAGGATATGAAAAAGTAAAAACACCGCGATTAATGCAATCAACTATTTCAGTCTAGACTCCATTCATTATTCTTGTTATACCTACGACAATATCATACCGCAAAATCATTACTATCAAAAACTTATTTAAAATATTTGTACTCACTCTTTTGTTGTTCAGTCATTTAGAATAAATTGATAGCAATTGTTCTTTTCAACGCATCAAGTATAAAGGTCTTGCGATAGCTTTAATACGTTTTAATTGTTTGCGAGTTGAAGATAATATAATCTACATTATGGAAAATTATTTCACAAATGGTTGTTATGTTTTTTTAGATGAACTGTATTCGCAAATTTTTCAATCACAGAACGCACTTCTCCTTTAGTTTTCCCGAGCTTTTGTTGAAGTTTTCCTAACAATTCTTCTTCTTTACCTTCTATAAGGAGTAAATCATCATCCGTTAGATCCGCATATGTATGTTTAAGTTTCCCCTTAAGTTCATCCCAATTTTCTTGAATTTCCAGTTTATCCATTTTAGTTATTCCTCTCTCAAAAAGTGAAATAATAATTTTTCAAGTAGTTTTTTGGCACTCCATCCGTAGGCATTACATGATAATAAAATGAGGGAATACAAATCGTTCATGACCTTAATATTAAGCTGAGTTTATCTGATCTTTACAAACAAATAATAAATAAAAAATTTTGGTTAAGATTGATACCATCTCACAATCTCATAAAAAATATTTTTTTAAAATGAGTAGTGGTTTGAAATAATGCCGATACCTATCGACAAGGAAAATCAAACCCCTACACAAATAACATTACCCATCCTCCAAATACTTAACAGTAATCTTAATCTTTCTATTCTATCACTTATGTAAAAATGTTAATACATAGAATGACTGAATTATCAAAAGAAATATCTAGCTCCGATAGCGGCATCGAGAGCAAATCCGGTTGAAGGCGTAAATTCAAGTGATGGAGCCAATTCGATGAAAACATCAATTGGGGTGTCGCGCGGTAACCATGCAATGCCCAACACACCTCGAACTGCTAGTGTACTTTCATTTCCTGCACCTCCTCTAAAACGTCCACCGATGCCATAGTATAACGGAAACCGTTCGGTAGAACTTATTGCATTAAATGAATGCCAAAGGTAATCCATATGAAAATGAAAGCTATTCCCAGAATCGTTGCGGTTGTTAAAGACGGACCATCCAAGACCAAAGTCAAAAGCGTTATTATCAGAGGTCCATAATTTTGCACTAATTCCGCTCGGCTCACCTAGCATCACACCAAGTCCAAAGGAACGTTTTTGCGCAATGGATTCATTAACTGCGGTCAAAAGAAAAAGCACAATTACTAAATGATAAAAATGTTTCATGAATATATTCCTTTTTTATAATGTGAAATTGTAAAAAATACTATATGGATTAGTCGCTTTAGATTTATATACTCTATAAAAAATCCCTGTAACTTTTAGTTACAGGGATATATGAATTGCTAAAAGAAGTTATTTAATAATTCTAAACACAATTCTTCTGTTCATCGCCCTACCTTCTTCTGTCTTGTTGTCAGCAATCGGATTGCTTTTTCCAAAACCGATTGTTGTAAGTCTGTTTTCAGCGATACCTTTTGAAACGAGGTAATTTTTAACTGTTTGAGCTCTCTCTTCTGAAAGCTTTTGATTGTATTCTTGTGTA